>NZ_WEII01000054.1:0-31539 GCF_009183805.1 Bacillus sp. B2-WWTP-C-10-Post-4
TCTTATAGTAATGCGATATCAATTAATAAAATTGATTATATAAATAATTAATTATATTTTCCATGTACCTTAACTGATATAATGTATAAGGCAATTATTGATTAATAGTACACATTATTAGGGGGACATAAGTAATGATAGAAATAATCGCGGCACTAGTTTCACTAGTCGTACATTTTATTAGTTATCTCTTTTCAACAGGAGAAGACAAGAAAAAAGCAAAAGCAGATTTAAAAGAAATTGTTACTGGTTCTAATGGGAAAATGTTGGTAGGTTTTTTTGGAGGTGCAGTAGTTACAGGAATTGTTGTAGTCATTTGGATTTTATCAGAATAAACCTTTCAGTTATTTTAGCCTATATAACGTATAGGGCAGTTATTAGTTAATCAAGGGTATATATTTGTCAGGATACTTACGTTGGGAAGATTTTCAATTAGTTATGCTGCAAATCTGCTTACTTTTATTATCATATTGCTCTTGATGTCATATATTTTTGATCCTATTTATTTTTACCAGAATGATTTGCCTAACTTATTTGGATTCATTATAATTCTCATCATATTTGGTAGTATACTAGATCTTGTAGTTTGCCTAATTGGAGAATTATTATAAAGGAACATAAAACAATGTTGGAAGTTTCAATTTGAAATTCCTGTATTTATAGGAATAGTTGTTATCTATGTAGTTATACTCTCTCTTTTTACTATTACTAGGTCATATTCGTCTAGTTTGATTACGCCTATTATTTATAGGTTCCTTAGCTTTTTATTTAGTACGTAGAGAAATATAATTAAATTCCAATAACGAATTTCACGTCAATTAGTCTCTCATGTGGGGGCTAGTTTTTTTCTTAGCGTGGGGGTTTTCCAGAATAATGAAGATCCCCCTTTTAGAATTTTTATGGTCGATTTCTCAATATAGATATTATTGTTAATTGTGAAATGTATATGGAAATCGAAAGTTACATATACTACTATGAACAATAAGATATCTTGCAATATATTTCTCTTTGTGAAAAGATAAGATCCTACTATCCGATCTTATCTTTTTTATTTATTAATTTATAATAGGGATACCACCACATGACCATTTTCATGATTAGTTCGTTTTACTTTTAATACTGTCAGTTGCTTTTTTAAAAAGTTTCATTGCCTGTTCTGCTTTGTTATTTGCTTGTTCAAACTTACTATTATTTTGTTCTTCTAATGCTTCTGAAAGTAGTCGCAGAGCATCCCAGTAATTATCCATTGCCTGTTTTATCTTTTCCTGTTCAACTTCTAACTCTTTAGGTGCCTCAAGGTATTTCATGTCTCTTACGTGTGTTTTTGCTATATCCAAACTCAGTTGGATTTCACTTTTCTTTGACTCATAATCCTTTACATCTGAATGCCCTATATCTTGTATCAGTCTGATAACTTCATCCATCTTATTTGTATTTCCTACGATGGCTGCTTTGTATTTATCAACTTCTGAACCACTAACTTTTTCATTTAAATCATCCTCACGATGACCCTCTTTCGCATGTTTCTGGTTCTCTTCCTTTACCTCTTGCTCTACATCAGGGTATTTTTCGTTTATCCCATTAAATACTGTCTCCCACTTAGAAACACCATCATCTATCCCAAACATACCGTTTTGTATGATTTCTTTTGCTTTATCCTTATCATATTCACCATCATACTTACGGTCATCATACTGTCTAACTGCATCTTCTACTTTTATTAGGTGTTTTCTAATCTCTTCTACCCCTTCTTGTATTAAGAATTGGTAATCTTCATACTTTTTAGGTGGCTTGATTTTTTCAAAACGGTTTATATCCAAACTAATGTGACTAATTAAGGAATCTATCTCACCTATGTAGACACCCTCTTCTGTAAATAATTTATCAGTTTTCTTTTCTAGTTTTTTTAAATGATACTGGAATTCTAAGTGTAGTTCAGTCAAACGATAAGGGTAATCTTTTTCAGATACCTTTATCTTCTTTTCACCTTCCGTGTCTGATACATTTGATTTACTTTCTTTACTACTTGATTCGTCTTCCTTACTTCCCTGTTCATCCTCAATTCTAGACAATGCGTTTCTTAGTTGGTTTTCAATGTGTTCATCACTATAGTGCAATTTCTTTAGGTCAGATACCATTTTATCTGCATCATAATACTTATCTACTTTTCTATACTCTGACTGTGTAAGTCCATATGTATTTAATGTACAACCTACTAGCATGAAACTAACACTTAACCCTGCTAATGCAATACCTTTGAAGGATCTATTCATATTCATTTACCCCTTTATATTTTCGTATTCTTTCTCCATCCATAGACAGTCCATTATGAAAGTTTTCATTATAAGTATTGTTTGCTATTATTGTTTTAATTTCCTCACTATCTGTTTCAGCCCTAATTCTACTCATTTACCGTTTCAGTATTAGGCTTCAATTTGGATTAGCATTGCAAAAAAGGATATACCTATTCTTATAATCGTTGACTATATATATCCTTTTATTATTTTATAGTGAAATAAATAATGAATCAAAGTAATTTTGTGAAAATTATACAAAAAACCCTTAAATTATCGTTTGCCCAACACTAGATAATCTAGGTAAAGAAAAAATACTAGAGAATATAGTAATGTAGTAGTCTTTAGTATCTTTTCATAGTATTTTAACGACTATGCAATATGGAGGGATAAAAAAAGGACCTCTTACGGAAAGATAAGAGGCCATCAAGAAGATAAAAATGTTGTATTTGAAACACGCGAGTTTCTATTTCACATTATAACATAATATATCTATATATTTAATATATAGATTAATACATTTGTTCAAACTAACAAGTTTATGATAAATACATTATGTAAATTAACGATTTTTGATCCTTTTGGATAAAAATGAACTTTGAAATTCATGTACTCATTCCAGATTCCACACAAGTGGAATGCAGAAAACGTACATGCAATGTGTATATTTGATTACAAGACGTGACATAGAAAGAAGGGTTTCTTCACTACACTGAAGGAGACTTTTAAATTTTCACAATATTAGTATTGTTAGAGATTATCATATATATTATTATAAATAATGTTATATTAGTAAATTTTGGTATTATTTTTTCCAGCTTGTAAACTATGATACTTGGAGGCGTTGTTGTGCGTAATAAATGGAAACTTGGACTAATGAGTACCCTTCTTGCCTGTACCACCTTTACATCTGTTGCATTCGCAGCAGAAAAACCAGTCGATCAACCCAAATGGGAGGAATGGTTAAACGGACATGCAAAAATATTAAATGAACCAACTTCCCAAACAAGAGAGGATTTATCATTTCTTAAAGAGGCCGTACAGGACAAGCGCATTGTTGTACTTGGTGAAAGTACGCATGGTGCAAAGGAAATCAATCAATCCAAAATACGTATGATTAAGTACTTACATGAGGAAATGGGATATGATGTGATTGCATTTGAAACAGGGCTTGGAGAAGCAGCAGCTGTTCAGCAAAATTTTGATAACTTAACCGCTACGGAAGCGATGAAACAATCTTTATACCCTGTATGGCAAACTGAGGAACTTGAACAATTATTTACCTATATGAAAGAACAAAAAGAAAAAGGGACGCCACTCACATTAGCTGGTTTTGATATGAATTTGTTTTATAAATCTTCATTCCGCTCTTATGCAAAAGAATGGTTGCAAAAAGTAAATCCTGAAGTGGCGAGTGAATTTGATACAGCAGTGTCAGAGTTGATTGAACTGGATAGGTATTACAATAAAAATAAAACATATCCCTATGATCGATTTAAAATGGAAATACAGCCCGTAATTAACAAGTTTGAAAAGGTTAGAATGTTTATTCAGAATCATAAATCTGAATTGATTCTAGTTGCACCACATCCTACGTATGATGTGAATTTGTTTGAGAAATCAATCAGTATACGGATTGATGCGATTAAAACGCATCTAGATGCTGATATGAAAGTCAGAGGTGGCATCTCCTCACCTAACCTGACAGACTATTCTTTTTATATCCGAGATCAAAAAATGGCACAAAATTTCGCATGGCTCACTGAAATGCAATATAAAAATAAAAAAATTATTGTGTGGGGGCATAATTATCATATTCGAAAACAAAATTCAAAAATGATATTAGACTTTACGAAGGTGCAGCAATACAATTATGTTGGCCCAAATATGATGGATTATCTTCCACAGCGTATCAAAGACCAAATGTACACAATCGGTGTATTTGCGTATAGTGGAAGCAGTTGGGATGATGTTAATGAAAATGTTATTCCTGTACATAATGAACATGAAGAACAAAGCGTTGAAAAAATCATCAGCACTGTAGGAAGTCCCCATGTTTTCGTTAACTTAAAAGGAGAAAGTAACCGACCAGAAACTTCATGGATGTTTACTCCTACTGCAGCAAGTTATTGGGGAAATAAATTAAAAGAAGAAATCATGATTCCGACAGAACAATATGATGGCATTCTATGGTTAGAAAAGACGACTCCTTCTGTACTGAAGTAAAAAATAAGAGCCTCCGATAAATTAATGGGGGCTCTTTTCTATTCATATTCTTTTATTCAATTACCGGATAATTTGTTAAACAACATCGACTCCTCACATCTCCCATTATTCAAATTCAGGTTCCTTCTTATCTTAACAGTCATTATGTATACTGAAACCATACATTATACCAGTGCCGTACGTCTCACATGATTCGAATTTAGGTTCATTTGTCATTGACTTCACTTCCTATTCCATCTTATTATTCCTAACTGCTCTTTCCTCATCATTGTATATAGATTCTTCTGTACAAGAGAAAAAAGAGGCATTCTACACAAGTATGATACCTGCTATAGAATGCCTCTTTTTTCACAAATTTATATTAAGATTAAACTTTCACAATGTTACTTACTGCTAGGAGTTTACGCTTCTTTTAATCTTTCAAATGTAGACGTTTTAGTTCCCATCTTTGGCACAAATACTTAATGTCGTTACCTTTAGCGCCTGCTTCTCTTGGTGAGACATAAATAAGTAATCCTGTAATGTTCCTTTAAAGACCTGAACCCCGTTCGAGTATGCGATAACAGTTTTATCAAAATTTAACGATGTAAGTGTAGACATTAAGTTTTTCACTTTATTTGTTCACTCCTATTTTCCATTCAGATTTTGTAATGATTCCGTCAAAGTTGTATGTAATCTCTAATTGGTCATAACCACTCTTATAGATATGCTTCGTACTCGTTCCATTTGGCTCAGTAGCATCTGTCCAAGGTAGGTTACTATCATCTATCTCACGAAATTTTACACCCTCCTTAGCTACTTGTAACATGTCCTTACTAGCCCATCTCGAAAGCTTCGGTTTAATTAGTTCTTTGTATGTCTCCTGCGCTTCTGAACTTCCAAGAGAATTGAGATTCGCATATGCTTTCTTTTCTCGGGTTGCATATTGCTCCTCTTTGAGTGTTTCCTCTTCAGATTTCTCTGGCTCCGTATCTTGAATTGGCGTCTCTTCCACTTTCTCAACAGGTGTTTCTTCAGCGATATCAACTTCTGCAGGTTTTTCCTTAGATGGATTCTCAATCGCATCTAGTTTAGTCGTCAGCTTAATGTAATTAGTTTCTAGTTCATCATACTCTTTGGCTAATTTCTCTGACTTTTCTCGATAAAGTTCTACTTGTGACGATAATCTATCGGTTTTTTGGTTATAACAAGATGTCAGCCCGAAGAATAGGAAAACTACTGCCCCATACTTTGCAACAGTCTTTCCTTTAATAGATTGTACTTTCTCAGCAATTGTTGATTTCTCTGATTTCATAATTTGTAATCTCTCCCTCTAGTTACTCGATTATCTATTTATGACGATTTAGTTACATGTAAAATTTTACATGACTAGACATCAGATGTCCAGTTGACTACCCTAGACAATTAGTCATTTTTTTATTTAAGCTTTTAATGTAAAGATACAATTCACGTATTTCACCACTGTTTAATGACTACAGCGTGTTTCTAACTTAATGAGGTCTGACCGTATTCCAATCAACCTAACACTTTATAGTGCCCTAAGAACGAAATTTTTTTAGTAGAAATGATAGCGGTACATTATTAATTACATGAAAAAGTCCCGATCATATCGATAATTTTATTAGCTATACATATTTTCTTGGTTATTTCAGATGTAATTTAAAAAAGAAAACCCCGTAAAAAGTGATGCTTTTTACGGGGTTTGAAAAAGAGTATAATTATTTTACAGTTAATCAGATGTCCTAGTGAGCTGAAAAGCATATGAAATATAATATGGGATAGTATCGCTGGATTATGTTTAACGATTCGCTTATCGAAAATAACAACCTTATTATTTCTTTACGGGGTCCCACCAGCTGATTTGATTTGGGTATCTTGGTTTTTAAAAAAGGCACTTGAAAGAGGGCTTTTATAATTTCTCAATAACTGAAACTACTTAATGCAGTAAAATAATAATTGGATTGGCACCCAATTCTATATTAAGAAGGTTCAAATCGCAAGAAGGCACCTTTGGTGCCTTTTCTTTATACAATTTTATAATGTATTATAGATGTTTTATAGTGCTTGAGCGTGATATTATTCAAGTTTTTTCGTAGAGAATGCGTAAATACAAACAAAACCAGTAATACATCTTTTCTGTGCCGTACTGGTTTTGTTTAAGATCATCTTAAATTGTAGCTAGTTCACCGAGATTGCAAATTCCGATTTCGGTGCCCCAGCGAATACGATTGTTCCGTTCTTCGGCAGTTTCACCTTGTTATTGCCACTCACAATAGTGAAGTTGACGCAAACTCCCTTCTCATCATACACCGCAAATGAACCATTTGATGGCAACGTCACGGTCATCCTTTTGTCTGTTGCCGCTTGTGGAACTGTAAACCATTTCGCATGCCCATTTGCATCCAACGTAACTTTGGATGATTGGCCTACATCAATTGGTTTTACATTAGATTCACTTACGTATAACAACCCAGCCATCTCCATATATTCATTTCCACCTTCTGTATAAAAGTTCGTTTCCGTCGTATCACGGCCATTCATCACGGGAATTTGGAGTTGGTGCGTTGCGGTATTCGGACCTGTAATTTTTCTACCATCCCAATAGCCTGCTGGGCCTTTCTTGCGATTAATTTGTGTAGTAAGAAGTTTTGGTTGAACGAGATATTGAATAGAACTAAATTTCTCGTTTACAAGATAGAACTTGACACCTTCCCTCTTTGCCCATGCAGCAGCGGTTTTCTTCGATAGCACGTTGTCTTCTAGTTTCTCAGCTAAATAGTGGGTCATCACACTTTGCCCTAAACCTGGATGCGATTTATATGCGCTCTCCTTCAAATAAGTTCTTCCATTCTTCTCGGTTACGAAGTTGAGCTTGGAGGTACCCTCCTCATTAATAAAACTTCCATCAGCAGTATATACATATTTTTCTTCTCGATTAGATGGTAAGAACAGTTCTCCGTTGTTCGTAATTTCAATTTTAAAATGGGTTTCGCTATTGCCATAAAATCCTGCTTTCTTTACTACGCCCTGAGGCATTTTGACTTTGACCGGCTTGCCAAAGGATTTGTTTGGCTTGATGTCCTTAATAATACCTTTTTCTTTAAGTCTGGCGAGTAACAATTCAGTTGCCATTAGTTGATTTATAGAGCTCCGTCCACCAGATGACAATACAGCCGCTGCTATTTTCTGTTCTGGTAGCACGACTAATATAGCATGTTGCAATGCCGTATCACCGCCCTTGGCCAAAGCTTTAATCCCATATTCACTGAATGGGTATAGGTTCACACTATCCCAGCCAAGACCATAGTTAAAAATATTATCTCCAGTCCCCGGCCACATTCCTTTTTTATATTCCTCTTGCTCCATCGCCTTTACTACCTTATCAGAAAGGATACCTTTTCCCTGTCCCATAAATAATTGTGAGAATCGTACCATATCTTCTGCCGTAGAAGATATGCCTCCCGTACCAATTACATTCACTGATTCAATTGGAAGTTGTCCTTGATACGCCGGGAAATATAGTCCGGCCCGATTTTCGTCTCTCCATTTGTCCTGCGGCGTTTTCGTATGATTCATTTTTAAAGGTCCTGTAAAGCTTTGATGTAGAAATTTGGTAAAGCCCATACCACTAACTCTTTCCACCAAAATTTCGGCTAACGTAAAGCCATCGTTACAGTATACCGAGAAAGCACCAGGGTCCGCCTTCAAGTTCTGATTGGATAATTGCTGCAACAAGGCATCATGGGCATAGGTATCATTATCGTTAAATAAAAATGCATTACCTAACGTAGAACCTTGCAAGCCAGAGGAGTGATTCAATAACATTCGCGGTGTAATGCGCTTGTACCGACTGTCTTTCATCTTAAAATCAGGAATATAACGGGCAACGGGAGCATCCAAATCAACTTTTCCTTCGTCGACCAATTTCATTACAGCCGCTGTTGCATACATTTTACTGACTGAACCAATCCCATATAGAGTATCTTTGGTTAGCTGCTGTCTTCCTTCCATATCGTTCTTGCCAGTCTGACCCGACAAAATAAGTTTTCCATTATCAATTAGCGCATACTGCACGCTATTCGCTCCATGGGACTTTGTAAGTAGCTCCGCCTTTTCTGCTGCAATCTTCTTCAGTTCCTGACTAGCTAATTCTTCACCAGCTACAACTGTAGTCTTACTTTCAGAAAATGCTTTTGCTCCTGTTGGTAGAATCATAGTTACCGCTAATGCAGTGGCTAACACACCAGTTAGATTATTTTTCACCATGTAATTACCTCCTTAAATTAGTAATCGTTTTCATTTGTTTCACTATGAAAATATGATAAAATTTATCCGTTTTCCCTTTTGTCCTACTTGCTAAATTCAGCGAGTAAAATATTTTTAAAAGGATCAGGGGTATCCGCTTTAAGGCTGTTCAAATTGACAGCCAATGTATGCTTGCCTCCAAGTGTGCCCCCAGCAAAAGTTAAAAAGCCAGGAATGGTTCCTCCATGCCCCCATATCGATTCACCGTTTGAAAGCTTCATTTTAAAAATTCCAAGCCCGGAATCACCAAGTTCATCTACTCCTGTAGGGACTGTTGTAAGCATTTGCTTTAGTTGCTGTTCTTTTAGTAATTTCCCCCCAAGTAAGTAAGAAAAGAATTTGTTTAAATCATCAGCTGTTGAAATCATATCACCGGCAGAGCTCCCCATACTTGGGTTATAATAAGTAACATCTTTTGGCTCACTTGCTCTGTCTAATTGGACATATCCACGGGCATGCTTGGTTCCTGGAATCACAGTTGAATTCCCAGGTAAGAATGTATTCGATAATTCAAGTGGTTCAATAATACGTTTTTCAATCTCTTCCGCATAACTGTTCCCAGTTATTTTTTCAATAAGGATCCCTAGTAATATGTATCCTGTATTGGAATACGCCCAGCTCTTTCCTGGAGCAAAATCTGGAGGCATGGATATTCCCATCTTTACTAATTCTTCAGCAGTATAGGATCTTTTTGTATCCATCATATTAAAATCCTCTGACCTTGTGTAATTAGCGATACCACTTGTGTGATTCAATAATTGCCGGATAGTAATCTGTTTATCATCATATCCATTTCCTTGAATGACACCAGGCAACCATTTTTCAATAGAATCGTCTAAATTCAAGCGGCTTTCTCCTGCTAATTGAAGTACAACTGTTGCAGTGAACGTTTTTGTCACGCTGCCAATTCGAAAACGAAAATCTGTTTTCATTGGTTTCTTAGTATTTAGATCTGCTACCCCAGCTGCATGACTCCATGTTTTTCCACCCTCAAAAGTTTTAACAAGTATCCCTGGATATCCAAGTTGCAATGTATCCCGCATCGCCTCTTTGACAGAATTACGATTCCTTTGACTGTTTTTTTGTAACGAATTAGATACATTTTGAATGGACTCTGCTTTTACAATTGAGGTTGGAGTTGTATATAGCAGGGAACCTCCAGTTATTAAAAGGGCTAAACCTGTAAATGTAATTTGACGGTGCTTTTTCATCAAAATATTCCTCTCCCCTATTTATATCGTATAGATGTTTTTTGCTGTTTTTCAACTAATCACACAGCTTACATCTTACCCAAAGACAAAAGAGCGCTATTGAATTTGTAATCATTCTTATGCCCATTATTTCACAAACAAATTTCTGACCTGAAAATGGCCTATCCTTTTTTACATGTATGTTAATCTTTGTAATGTCTCTTTTCTTCCATACAAGTCTTATTAATTGATTTGTTTTTTCATATAAATTTACAGTATTTGTTCCTCCTCTCACTCTTCTATACATTTTAATCATACACAATGAAAATCTCTTTTTTCTTACCCCTTCCTTACAAATTCCTTACGTTCAAAATAACTTTCACAAAACAAAGAAACTGGAATTTTTAGAAATTAAATGAAATTCAAACACATCTAATATATGATAAAATTATATATATACATAAATACATTTACATTTTTATATGATAGTGTTATCATATAATTAACCAAGAAGTATCCAACAAATTATTATTAATCACTACATTTTCTTTCAGAATAAGTCAACTTATAAAAAGACACTATATTATACATAGTGTCTTTTTATATGCTCTAATATTAATTGAACATAAATGGGTTTATATACAATTGAACGCTTCACGCTCCTTGAGGAAGGAGCCTCCTTAACTAAAATGATAAAAAACACTAACAATCTTATTGTTTATTTACAGCTTATTACGTCAATAAAGAAGATAAAGGGTTTCTTGTTTCCATTCCTAAAAATCTTAATTTTTAAATAAAAAAAGAAAAACACTCCCGAGAGTGCTTTTCTTTTTAACAAATATCAACTATACTGTTTTTACTAGGAGTTGATTTTAGAATATGATCTCCTAGGCTTAGATAATACTTTTTATTTAATAAACCGCAAAATTGGCTGATTTTGTGGTTTATTTTTATGGGCGATAAAATTTAACATGGCCACCATCACGATCGAACCAACCTCTAAATGCCCAGTTAATCCATCCACCATCACCTTTATTCGTGAATTCCCCATCTTCAAATACCCAAATTCCAAAAGTGATTCCATCATATACTGTTGTTCCAAAGAATTTAACACCGTTAAAACGATCCTCATAGTTTTGGTTTAAGTTAAAAACCATAACATTATAACGTTGACCTGCTGAATAAAATGTTGATTCCATTACACCTTTTACAAATCCTGAACGATTAGTTTGACTATTAATAGCATTCCTAATCAAATTAGCGATACCTAATACATCTATACTTACATCTAAATTTGCACTAGCTTTTGCTGCATTTGGTAACTTAGACTCTACAAAATTAGTAGGTAATTCAGTAGATAGATTAGTAGGAATATTAGTTTTAGCAGCAGAGACCTCAGCTGCACTTGCATCTGTTGGCGCAAACGCTCCCAAACCTCCTAAACCGATAGTTCCGGCTAAAGCAATGTTCACTAACTTTTTCATTTTTTTCATAAAAAAACCTCCTTTAAATTTTTTATAAGGTATTAATCCTTACACCTCAAAGTATATATTCCTTATACAGAAGAGGCAAATGATTTAATTGAAAAGAAAATAAAGTTTTAATAGTCTATAAATTAATAGATATGCAAATAAAACTATTATAAATGCATATAAACAACTGAATTTAATAGATATATACATTAAAAGGAATAAAAAAACCATTAACTGAATTTTTTGTAAATAAATGAAAAAACTTTTGTTTGTTTTAGTATCTTAGGTTTTAATACAAGAAATACTGTCATTGTGTACAACGAGGTAGAGCTACATCGCTATCAAGCTAAAATGTTATAGTATCCCCCAAGACGAAGTTTTTGTTAACTTGTAACAAACAAGTTCATTTTGAGGTAATTCTTAAGTGATGGGAATTGAGTAGCACTAACAAAACGCGACTTTCATACGCTATAGGTTAATCGTTTTTTACAATTAATTGGCTGTAGTAATCAAAGGAAGATTACAGAGGGGGAAACTGAAAGCTTATAAGCAGTGGTTGGACTTTTTGTACAGCAACATCATACTTTTGTTACTACCTATATAAATTTAATTGAAAATACGAGATACAAAAAACATCCTGCATGGTTGAACCATGCAGGATGTTTTTTAGTCTTTGTTTTTCATAATGTAAGAAACTAGACGAAGGATCTCAAGATATAACCATACTAATGTCATCATAAGTCCTACTGCGCTGTACCATTCCATATACTTTGGTGCCCCACTATGAACACCATTTTCAATTGAATCGAAATCTAGTAATAAATCTAATGCTGCAACAATAATTACAATCGTACTAATGATGATACTAATTGTCCCACCTTGATGAATATATGGAACAGTCACCCCTAAGATACCCAGTAAGAAAACAATAAAATACATAATAAGAATTCCAAGTGTTGCAACCGTTACAACTGCACGAAACTTTTTAGTTACTTTTACTACTCGAGTTGCGTATAACAAAAGCATGGCAAATAAAATTGAAATTGTTAGTAATACTGCAGTTAAAGCGATAGAATCTCCAAATCGCATTGTATAAAATGCTGAAATACTTCCTAATAAAATCCCTTGTAATACTGCGTAAATCGGTGCGCAAATTGGTGATATACGAGGAATGAATATAACTACAAATGCGACAATTATAGTAACTATTACAATTCCAATTAATACAGGTATCTTCATTGTCCCTTGTGTCATCTGTAGGTATGAATAGACAGACGCTACAAGAAGTAAGGTAAGTAAAATAAATGTTTTTGCTATCGTTCCGCCAATAGTCATCTTAGAAGCATTTGTATTTTCTTTATGAAATTTTTCTTTTTTTAATATTGGATTAGTTGTTCTCATTTTTTCCTCCTAGATACACTCTACCTTTAAAGCAGATCTTTATATTTCTAATTTTTTATCAATGATACGACCTGTAATAGCTGTTAAGACAATTATGAATAAGCAAGTAAAACATACATCTAAAATAGTGAAGTCTTCACTAGGGTACAGTGAAGTGTCAATAAAACCATTTTTATCTATGAACCACGTACTCTTTATGGTGATTGCATATTCTCCTAATTTACTTAAAAAATCCAATACTAATGTTTGTATGATTAAAAATAGAACAAAGAAAGTCATTGATAAAAATCTTTTACTCAATGATGACTTTATAGGAATGAGTTTTGTAATTACCATGATGAAATAACAGGAAATTAATATACTCATGAAATCGATTCCCCATAAAAAAACGGAAAGTATGTGATGAAAAACTCCATATGCATATAACTTATGAAATTCTTGTTGGTAGCCTTCAGATACTTTTTCTCCAAGGTTACTCTGAGAAAAATAGTATAGAAAAATTAAGCCTATTACTAATAAAAGAATAAACATTAATGTGAAAAAAAATAAATTTGCATATATATACTCTTTTCCTGAGATAGCTGTATAACGAATCATCGTATTTTTTAGCATTTTATTGAAAGAAGGCAAAGCTATTAAAAGTAGTAAAAATGCAGCGCCACCTATGATGAATATAAATATACCTAATGTTATATCCTTTGTAAGTTGATTTGTCACCTTTGATAATCCCACCATCTTAAATAAAAGAAGTAATGAAATAGTAATAAATCCAAGGTAAAATACAGCTATCCTTTTTCTATTACAGTTAAACAAATAACGAAAAAGTGGGTTCATTTCTCAAAAACCTCCTTAAATAACTCATGTACTGCTTTTCCATGGTGAAAACGAATTTCTTCTACATTTTCATGCAATACAACACTCCCGTCTTTTAAAAATATTACTTCATCAAATATATTTTCAATTTCCTCTATTAAATGAGTCGAAATAAGAATAGTACTATCTTCACGATAAAAGTTAAGAATTAAATCTACTATATGCTTTCTAGAAACAAGATCAATTCCACCTAATGGCTCGTCTAATACGTATACCCTTGCTTTTCTTGAAAAAGTTAATATTAGCTGTAATATCCCCGTTTTCCCTTTTGATAAGATGCTTATATTCTCCTCTAGCGGGATTTTAAAGTTAGCTATTAAATCTATTGCTTGTTGTAGATTAAAATCAGTATACATATCTCGATAGAACAACAAAGCATCTTTTACGGTCATCCATGTTTCAAAAACAGGACTATCGGGCATAAATGAAACGATTTTTTTCGTTTCTAACCCCACTTTTTTATCTTTAATTGTAATACTTCCTATAGAAGGAAAGCGTAAACCCGAAATCATTTTTAATAATGTCGTTTTCCCACTACCATTTTCACCAACAAGACCAATAATTTTCCCTTCTGATATTGTTAAACTTACATCTCGAATCACTGTTTTTAAATCATATCTTTTCGATAGATTTTCAATTTTCAATAATTCTTTCATTCATTTCCCTCCTTTTTCCTTTCCAAAGAAGAATGGAGTATTGAGAGAACCTCTTCTTCCATAAATCCTAAGTTATTCATTCCATTTATAAAATTATCAAGCAACTCTTTTGCCATCTCTTTGCGTAGCTCCGTAATTTTTTCTTCATCCATTGTTACAAATCTTCCTGTTCCTCTGCGTGTCTCAGCAATACCTTCCCGTTCTAGCTCTTGAAACGTACGTTGAATTGTATTTGGATTAACTTGTAATTCACCCGCTAATTCACGTACAGCAGGAATTTTTTTACCTGGCGCCAAACGTCCTGTTACAATTTCTTTTTTGATGTATTCCATTACCTGAACATAAATAGGAATATTAGGAGAAAACTCAGTTTTCATTTCTTTCCTCCTCTGTATTAGTGTACTAGACAAATAGTACACTAATGTAAATTATATGTAAATAGTTATTTTGAAAATCATAACAAATGGAAGAGGATATATTTAGTGAACTTATGTAAAAACCCAAGTTTCAAAAACGACCATTTATCGTGCTTTATTTACTTCTATTCAAATAAAGAAAAATATTACGCAAACTCTGTTCTTGATAACGTACGAAATTCGCGTTTTGTTGGTGCTACCTCATATATATCTATGCCCTCTTATTGCTGATTGATGGTAGAATTGCTACTCCCACAAGCAGAATATCTGAAAGAAACTCACATAAGAGTATCTTTTCTTTATGCAAAAAATTATTTTTAAACAAAAACTCTTCATAAAAGAATGTATGTTCTTATTAAATAAGAGCGAACGTTCTTTTTTAATTAGGGAGGAATAACAGTGTATGACTATTCTATCTTACCGAATAGAATCCTCTTCTGTGTTGATTTACGTAGCTTTTACGCTTCTGTAAGTTGCATCAAAATGGGGTAAAATCCTATGTATATAAAATTGGCAGTAGTCGGTGATGTAAATAGAAACGGTTCAATCGTTCTAGCTGCCACTCCACCATTACAAGCATTGAATGTAAAGAAGATGGCCCGATTATACGAGATTCCTCGCAGAAAAGACATTCTTGTTGTAAATCTGATTATGGGAACATACATTAAATGCTCTGATTACATAACAAAGCTAGCTTTGCAGTACGTTCCTATTGAGGATTTTTACCAATATTCTATCGACGAATTCTTCATGGATATTACGGATAGTATTCATTTATTTGCTAAGAATTCCTATAAGTTTGCGTTGAAATTCAAACGTGAAATGATTAAGAAATAACACAAAGTACCCCGTCAAATAGTGCTGTCATATGTACCAATGCTTTTTATATGAGTTGACACTGCAATTTTCAAATATAATAGATTTGAGTGATCACGTTTGAATTGTTATTAAATAAAGGGCACCATTCTAATTAGAACGATGCCCTTTATTATTGTAAGCACTATTACCTATTGGGTTAATTTTTCGATTGTAGGCATAACAGCAATTGGTGGTAATGATGCAGTCCACCCAACTGCATATACGTTTAATTTTTCACCTAATGTGTAGTTTTCACTATCTGAAACAGGAACTCTTAAAATTTTGTTCTGGGAAACTAGATCCCACCAATCATATTGATAAGTAAGTGCTTCATCTTTTGTAGAAGTAGCAGCAACCACTAAATAATTGTTATCTATTGAAATGACATATCCAGTAAAAGGTTCTTGTTCTTGGTTTTGAATAGAATGAACAGGAGTATTGTTTGTGGAAACCTTAGTAGAATCTGCAAAGGCTGGTGTTAATCCGAAAGTAAATCCACATCCTAATGTTAAAGCTGTTACCGTTGTTACTAATTTTTGTTTTTTGTTAAACATCATATATATCCCCCTTATATTTTATCCCTACACTAGCCACATTCCATTTACATACATATAAAGCCTTTTAATATTAAGATATTTAACAATTTTGTCACAAAAATTCCATTAATGGTAATATTACCTATTAACAGGAGTTGTTTTATGTTATAATTCACTATGTGAACTATTATTGTTCCTTTCATCACTTGATGAATGTATGCCCTTCCTTAATTGTAAATATGTTTGATTTTGTTGGTGGAGAGGGAGATATCCCTCTTCTTTTTTTGTTTTTATATGAATAAAAATCAACTATGTTATTGTTATATTCATATAAAAAGGAGTCTCGTCAGATCGCTATCAAAATAAAGTTATGAAGTACCCCCATTATGAAAATTTTATTTTTTCGCAGCTAAAAGACAAATAAAAAAGGTCCTTAACAATTTATTAAGGACTGCGGAATAAAACCGCGATTTGGGTTAAAACCCAATCAGTTTGTAGAAAATAAATTGCGTTTATGATAGCAATTGTATTCCCAAAAGCAATGTTTCAAGTGAATTTTAACATACCTGTAACTACATTGGTATCAATAAAATATGGATTGGATTACAAATAGTGGTTTCGAATATTAGAAAAAGTTTAAAAGTTAATTACTTTTCAGGAAGAAAAATCCTTAAGAGGAACTTGTAGAGATAAATTTTTAGAGGAAGTATCCATAGCAGATGCTTTTTTCATTGTTGTATAAAATTTATATATTAAATGAGAGATTTATTAAATAGAAAACTAAAAAACTCTATAATCCACACATTAATTCATAACTAAAAATGTTTTAACAAATGATTGTTTAATTTTTCTACAACTGTTCTTTTCATCACATAGGTAAAGTAAATTAATTATATTTAGTTGTAATATGAAATTCTTTTTCTTATAGTTAATTAACTTTCAATATATATCATTCTTAAAGAATGATATATTCTTCTCTATTTACCTATACCTATATTTTTATAATTTATCATTTTAGCCAAGAAGACTCCTTCCTTAAGGAACGCGAAGTGAGTACGTGGGAGATTCATGTCAGTTGGCATAGGCCAACATGTTTGCTATCATTTACTTGTACAGATTGCTCTTCGAAAACTGAGGATATGAGGTTGGTTGCAGAAAAACGTTGCAACCGTAAAATCTTCAACGTTCTATTGCCCCACACTTACTGAAGTTGCGAAAACCAAGCTAAAGTAGGGAGTATGGTGAGTCATTCAATAGAATTGTTCCTTGTTTTAACAAATGAGTTTTTGTAAATAATATGTTTGTTAAAAAATTAATTAAGGGGGGACTTGTATGCCACAGGATCGAAAAGCAGAAGTTCAAAAGGATGCATATGAAAGAAAAGAGATTATGGCAGATAATTCACAATCTCTACCGCGTCACATGCAAAAAGAGCTGCCTCACGAATTTTCTGTAAATCCTCTGTTTGCCCGCGAAGGAGAATCCGTCGTTCCGCGCTTTCATATTCCTGATAAAGGTATGTTACCAGAAACAGCGTATCAAATCGTCCATGATGAAATTGCTCTTGATGGAAACGCCCGCCTGAATCTTGCAACATTCGTAAGCACATGGATGGAGCCTGCCGCAGAGCAATTATATGCAAAATCATTCAACAAGAACATGATTGACAAGGACGAATATCCACAGACAGCTGAAATTGAGGAGCGGTGTGTCCGCATCTTAGCCAACCTCTGGCATTCGCCCAGCCCCCTTACGACTATGGGCGTTTCAACAACTGGATCGTCGGAAGCATGTATGCTCGGTGGACTTGCTTTAAAGCGACGCTGGCAAAATGCACGTAAAAACGAAGGGAAGCCAGTGGATCGTCCCAATATTGTGTTTAGTTCGGCTGTTCAGGTCGTTTGGGAAAAATTCGCGAATTATTGGGAGGTTGAACCACGCTATGTGAAGATTAGCCCTGAACATCCCCAATTGGATCCTCAGGGAGTCCTCGCAGCCGTGGATGAAAATACGATTGGTGTGGTACCGATTCTCGGTGAAACTTATACCGGTCTTTACGAACCGGTTGCCGCAATTGCGAAAGCGTTGGATGATTTACAGGCGAGGACGGGTCTTGACATTCCCATGCATGTGGATGCAGCTTCGGGAGGATTTATAGCACCGTTTCTTCAACCAGATTTAGTCTGGGATTTTCAATTACCGAGGGTGAAGTCCATCAATGTATCCGGACATAAATATGGATTAGTCTATCCTGGATTGGGTTGGATAATTTGGCGGGAAGCTGAAGATCTCCCTGAGGATCTAATCTTCCGTGTCTCCTATTTAGGCGGGAACATGCCGACCTTTGCCCTGAATTTCTCTCGTCCTGGTGCACAAGTGCTCCTACAATATTACAATTACCTGCGTTTAGGAAAAAGTGGGTACTATGATGTACAAAGGGCTTCCCAGAAAGTCGCTCTTTTTCTTAGCAAAGCCATTCAGAAGATGGAACCGTTCGAACTTTTGTCCGATGGTTCGGATATTCCGGTTTTCGCTTGGCGACTAAAAGAAGGTTACACATCAAATTGGAATCTTTATGATTTATCTCGACAATTGCGTGTGTTCGGCTGGCAAGTACCTGCCTACCCATTGCCTCCAGATATGGAAGCGGTGACGATTATGCGCGTTGTGGTTCGAAATGGATTTTCCATGGATCTTGCACATTTATTTTTGAGGAACCTCAAACAGACCGTTTCCTTTCTGGATTCCCTTGACGGACCTATGCCACATGATACGAAATGTGATAACGGGTTTCACCACTAAATGAAAAAAGCCTAATTTCTTCATATTAAATTGAGAAGTTAGGCTTTTTAATATTGAAATTTCTTTAACGCTGTAAATCCGCATTTTCTTGACACTAACCTATGCCCATCAAGCTAAAACCCTGAAGTTTCATTAACAGATTTTTCTTCTTACTACCATACAGAAATTGTCCCTTATCTCTTGCTAGTACTTTTTCTATGCATAATATTATACACACATTATAATAGTCACCTAATTACATATGAAGAGGTGCAAAAAATAAATAAGACAGAATTAACAAAAGTAGTAGCAGAAAAAAAGGAACTTATACAAAAGGATCCAGTTGCAGCAACACAAACTGTTTTAGATACAATAACAAGTGCGCTAGCAAATGGAGAAAAAGTACAAATTCTTGGTTTTGGTACATTTGAAGTACGTGAACGATCTGCACGTACAGGACGTAACCCACAAACTGGTGAAGAAATGCAAATCGCCGCTTCAAAGGCATCTGCTTTTAAAGCTGGAAAAGAATTAAAAGAAGCAGTGAAATAATCATACATAATCAAAAGGGTTTGATATTCATATCAGCCCTTTTTTAATAGCCTTGTGGGGATATCGCCACATGCCCATCAACTTAAGAAGGAAAATAAAGTTAACTTTCGTTCATATGAACGAAAAAAACTTAAAATATTTTGTGTCCTTAAAAATGAACATACCAAATAAACCTAGATAGGTATCATTTTTAAAAATTATGCTGCTTTCTTTTGTTTTCCAAGCCTACTATACTCATAGACAACACCCATAATATCAAAGACTGTCTTTTTCTCATATCTATGAGATTTCCGTCCATTCTTCTCTAGGAGGTGGAATAGGCGGATTAGAATCTTTGTCATTTCTATGGTGCTTTGTCGTATAGCTTGATACAACAGGTGTAAATGATCTTGAATTATTCCAATCGCTTTATATTCGCTTAATTCTCTTTTCTTCTTTTTTAAAAGAAGTTGACGCATTTTAAACATAGTAGAGGAGCACAGGAAGATAGCGATTAGCTTTCCATATAATTGGCACTCTAATCGTTCCTGTTTTACATGACGATAATGGTCTATTTTGAAAAGTGATTTCCACGTTTTAAAGATAATCTCTATTTGCCAACGTAAAGTATATAATTCATGTACCTGTTCCATCGGAACCCATTCCCAAGGTATATTCGTCACGTACACGTTTAATCCAGCTACCAATTTACTTTTCTCTGAGTACGTTCTATTTTTAGATTTTTCTTTTTCCGCAATCTTCGCCCGTCTTTTTTGAAGTTGCTCTTCTGTTAATCGATTAAAAATAACACGTGCAAATAGTTGTTGTTTATCACCTATATAAGCATGTTTTAATTCAAATGTTTCTCCAGGCTGTAGTTGTTTCAAAATCTGTTTCATATCGACTTGTATGTATTCCGATTGTTTCTTAATGGCACCATTTTTAAAGTGTTCTGGAGCTGGATTTTTCACATATACATTCGTATTTAATTTTAAACGAGAAATATAGTATGTACCTCGTTGATCCATTTGATCTAAGTCTTCCAATGAAAAATAACCCAAATCACGAATACATAAATCTCCTGGTCGTAAAGTATTTAAGCACTCCGTGCCAAATGTTTTGTCGTTATTTTTTCCTGGTCCAACTTGAAAGTTAAGAAATTCTCCACTGTGCAGATCATATTCTAATTGAATTTTGATTCCGGCTGTTTGAGCACAGCCTCCAGAGCCTGGATATACATCCTCTAAAGCACTTGGCGCCTGAAATACGGTAGCATCTAGGATACGGATTCGTTGAAAATAAGAGAAGAGATGGTTAGAGATTTGTGTTTGTTCACATACTTTTTGTTGTAATAGTAAAGAAAAAATATGTTTTAAAAACAAAACTGCTTTAGCGTTTAAACGTTTATTTAAGCCCTCAGGGCTGAGTAAAGTACCAGTGGCTGCATGAAGCCTACTACATAATCGTACTAAGGGATCACTTGCTACTCGTTGACTGATCCAAATACAAATCGTAGCTAAGTCTGAGCCAGAAAACTTACGTTTTCGCTTTATAAATCCGATTTCTCTTGCGAGTTCGTCTAAAAATACAGGTGTAATATATCGTTGTAATTCTTCCACAAATGGTTGTAGTTCATCTTATATCGAGAGATTCATAAGAAAATGTCATCCTTTCTAATCTAGCTTCTTTAGAAAGAATAACGTTTTTGAGGCTTTTGAATAAAGTTTGTTAATGTATAATAAAAATTGATCGTTTGTAATAAGGTTTGGTTAAAATCCTATAATAAAAATTCGGAATTTTCACTCGGTTAAACTGACGGATGAAGGATAGTTAAAAGAGAATACATGAGAGGGTGTTTTATATGTTTTTTGTTCAAATGTCAGGTTTCCCTGGCTCTGGTAAGTCAACACTTGCTCGAAAAATCGCTAAGAGAACAGGAGCAGTTATTATTGACCACGATATTGTAAAAACCGCTTTATTACTTTCCATTGAGGAAGCTCCAATTGATGTAAAGCTTGCTGGTAAGATTTCATACAATATTGATTGGTCTTTAATTGAATTTCACTTATCAGAGGGACAGGCTGTAATATTTGATAGTCCTTGCTTGTATGAAGAAATGGTTGAAAAAGGAACAGATTTATCAAAAAAATATAATGTTAAATATAAATATATTGAATGTTACCTAGATGATAGTAATGAAATAAATTTCAGATTAAAAAACCGTGATAGAATGCTAAGCCAAATTAAAGAGATACAGTCTGAAGAATCTTTTAAATATACTATCAAGAATAGTAAAAAACCTTCTGAATATAAGTGTTTAGTTGTAGATACTAAACAGCCTTTAGAAAGTTACATTCGAGCAGTTATGAATTACATACATGAATAACATTCTCTTTACCCAGGTAAAGGGTGCTAATGCCCAATAACATATACTCCAAAATATTCATGTTTTTCAAAATTCAAATTCATTAATTTATCAATGGTTATTAGCACATGATTGATAAAAATTTATTTTAAAGAAACAGATTTTTGGTACTTGGGGGTATTAAAATCTCTTAAGTTGATGGGCATGGGATATCGCCAGCATTTTGGAAAAAATCCACACTAAGAAAAAACTAGCTCCTACAAGAGAGGCTAATTTACATAAAATTCGTTAATGGTAGTCAATGTATCTGTAAGTCTATAGTTATTCGTTTCTGAAATCGTATGTATCCTCAGGAACATTTAACGTATGTCCGTTAATGATTACTGTATTATTGTCTTTCCATACAATCTTTTCCGTATCTTCTCGGTAATTCCAATACACATTCTTTGTCTTGAAATATTCACGATGATTAAATACTAACTCTCCCCTAACAGCAAAACTTGTTGTTGCTCCGCCATTTGTTACATAAGCTTTAAATGTATATGTTCCGTCAGGAGATTGTTTTTCAGCAATCTTTTCACCTGTAGGTAGTCGATCCATACTGAAGAATGTCCAATAAACTCCGTATACGAACAAACCAGCTATACAAAATAATATAATTAACACTTTTTGTTTGGTTTTCTTAATTTCTTTCTCTGTAAAATTCATGTTTTAGCTCCTATTAATGATTTTTATAGCAAACCACTTCTGTTTGGAGGTAAGGTCAATCTTTGTTTTGTTTTTCTAACAGTTGAATAACCCTATCTAATTTTTGCTCAACTTGATTTTGTTTCTTTTGATTACTGTTACGCTGAATTACACGTATAATTCCTCCAAATAGTGCACCAATGATTATTGCAATAATGATGCAAGAAATAGTCGTTTCTAAAGGCATTATTTAGAACCCCCTTTTTTCCTTATTGTACCATTTAGAAGAACTAATATGTTTTGTAATTTGATTTGTATATTGTATACAAGTTAAGTTAACATAACGTCCTATTATCGGTAGCAAAGAAAAAGGCGAACCCCTACTTTCAAGAGGAATTCACCTTTTTCTATACCCTATTCATATTTTTATACACTTCTATCATGGTGCGGTTTTCAGGTTCTCCTTTGTTACTAAATGAGCCGAAAAAATGTATAAAATCTTGCATGCTCTTAGCATGGTTTTTTCCGAAATGCTGGCGGTACCCCATCACCATCAAGTTAAAATTTTATAATGCCCTCAAAACGAAAAATTAGAGTCTTTTATAGCAATGAATTTCATTTTTATCGTTTTGGGGGCAACCTGTGCTGTTAGGTTGATGGATGTGTGGTGCGACCCCATTTATAAATCACTTCAATAACGCATGAGAATGGCTATTATTTAGACTACAAGTTTCCTTAGGAGCACATCATTATCAATCTAAGATTTTTTACTATCAATTTAAATTTATGAAAAATATGTATTCATAAAAATTTATTTTTGTTTTAATCATAATTTCTATTGTTTTAGTAAAACATAGAATTGATATGAAAAAGGAGGAATAATATATGCAATTAGCTACACATGAATTACGTGATTTAAGTGAATTAATTGCTGGTTGTTACAATACAATTAATACGATGAGTACATACATTCAGCAGGCACAAGATCCCGAATTAAAACAATTATTGCAACAACATTTTCCATTACATGTGCAGGATTATAATTTAAAAGTTGAATTCGTACAGAGTCTAAGTGAACCAAATATTGAAAAATTTCAGCCATCTAAGTTAACACCTGTACTATCTTCTTACTTAAGAACACCTGTTGAAGAATTGCCGCCTGTTACTCCGGATGTAAGCGGAGCACCACCTAATGACCGAGCAATTGCAACTGGATACTTATTAAATCAAAAGTCAGCAGCTTTAAATTATGCTGGTTCTGTATTAGAATGCGCAAACCCTAACTTAAGAACATTCTTAGAAAATGCATTCTTAAATAGTGGTAGACATGCATACGATGTATGGCAATATATGGTCAAAAAAGGGTATTATCCATTATCTACAGCTCCAGAATCAGAAGTGCAAACTTTAGCTACTATATATCAACCTGTTAATCAATCTTTTTAACCATACAATTAACTCTGAATGCATGTAATTCACTTTAAAAACTGTTAAGAATCTTGATTTGAAATAAAAAAGAGGAAACGCAATTAGAAACCGCTAGTTTTTTTACTTAGTAATTTTTCATTTCAAATGGTCTGTTAGTGACCCCTGTTAGTGGTCATCATACATGCCCATCAACTTAAGGATTTTATAACACCCCAAAACGAAAAAATTGTCTGCTTTCTATTGGTTAATGAGGAAAAGTGGAAAAACGTTAGTTAAAAAAACGCAAGCCTCTTTTGATTAGGGGTTTGCGTTTTTTATCATATACTTTATTTTTTCTCTTCACGAGCTAAGTCGATTACAATATCCTTTTTATATAAATCTATTGCCTTCAGTTAACATAACCATCTTATCAGTATTCAACAATGGATAAAATTTACATTCCGGGAGAAGTTGTATTTTCTTAGCTTGATAGCGATGTGATGCTACCCCTAAGTCTTCCATCTTAAAAATAATTAGGATAGGATTTTTTGATAAATACGTGTATTCGATTTGATACGTGAGATATAATAAGCCTTTTGATCTTGTAAATGTTGAAAATCTTTCAAATGAAAATAGCCTAAATCTCAGATAGATAAATCATTCGCTATTACAGTTGGGACACACAGGGAACCGTAGGTTCGATCATGTTGTTTACCTGGTCCTGTATGAATATGAAGGAATTGTCCACTTAATAAATCATACTCAAGTTGAATCTAAAATACGAATACATTTGAAATTAGAAGTATATGGAGAAGAAATCGGCATAGATGAGGCTAATTTTTGGTTTAGTAGTTCAGCTAATATATGTTGTAAAAATTGAACGGCTGATTTATTAAACCTTTGATTCAGTCCTTCCGGACTGATGAGTACTTCTGTGGATGCTTCTAAACAGCTAGATAACTGGGCTAAAGAGGTTGTAGCGATATTTTGACTCATCCATATACATAAAGCGACTAAATCTATTGCTTGGTATTTACTGGTTCGTTGTACGAAACCAACATCTCTAGCAAGATCCCGTAAGGTATTTGGAGATAAAAAACTTTGAATCTCTTGAGCAAATAGTTGTAATTCATCAGATACAGAAATAGACATACAAAAACGCCATCCTTTCCTATGATTCTACAGAAAGAATAGCGTATTTTTTCATTTTAGGGGGGATTTTGTTGAATTAGATTGATAGCGATTGGTGGTACCCCTTATAGGATAATAGAAGTTTGCATTTTCAATTTTTTCACACTCTATTAACAAGGCAGTTATAGCATCCTGGTTTAGCGTTAAGAATGTGAATATATTCTACTTCTTTATTATCAAAAATTTCATCTATATTTTCTCTTAAATTTACACCTTCTGTAACCCTTGCTTCTACAATCATTGAGTCAGCATTGTAGCCGCGTACAGATAGATACCTATGATGTAACATATGCGGAATTTCATTTACATCTAGCTTAGCAGTAGTTGCTCCCTTTCGTATAAATATAGGACCACTTGCTTTATAAGGCGAATTAGCACTATGATATTGGTAATTCAGTAAAATTACCTCTTCTCCTACCTCTGCATCCTTCAAACTTATCCTGCAAGGATATCCAGGATTTTTATTTGCTATTATTTTGACTGCCCCGATACTTTTTAATACTTCTTCATTCATTAGAAATAGGTTATTAAACTCCTTCTCTTGTAACGCAACGATTTGAAAGTTATTTCTCATATTCTATCCCTCCTTAATTAGTTGTTATAAAGCATTTCACTAATGATGCTACCACTAAAGTTCATAAAACTTGTTCAATAATCCTGCCCGTTTGTTGAGGATTGAATTAAAAAGCTTACAATTCTATAACAGAGAAAAAATGGCTTATTATTGTTCAATACAAAGTTGTTTACTTTTAATCAATCAGTAATGATTTATCAAAAAATACGATGAGTACAAAGCACTCTTGTTAATTCATGCTATCTTTTGTTAAAGAACGTGAATTCAGTCAAGTTCTTGGTTTACGGTATTTCCACTATGGAAAGCACGGAATTGACTCGGTGAAAATCCTGTATTTCTTTTAAATGCATTATAAAAGCTAGATACACTTTGATAGCCTGTTTGATAACCAATCTCTGTACTATTAAAGACCGTTGTCAAGAGAAGTTCCTTTGCTTTCTTAACTCTGATCCTTTCTAAATATATTCGAGGAGTATACCCTGTTCTTTCTTTGAAAATCCGATTTAAATGAAAACGACTAACTCCTACCCTTGATGCAATTTCATTTAAAGACATGTTTTGAACATAATTATTTTTTATCAATCGCATAGTATCTTCCAAAACGCATTCGAACGGGTCGTATATTTTTATATTTAGATCTGATCGGCATCTTTTGCATGGGCGATAGCCTGCCCTTTGAGCTTCGTGCGCATTTGAAAAAAAGGATACATTTTCATAATTAGGAACCTTAGACTTGCAAGAAGGCCGGCAGAAAATTCCAGTTGTCTTGACTGCGTAAAAGAATATCCCGTCATACGCTGAATCACATGATACTGTTGCTTTCCACATGGTATCTCTGGAAAGGTTATTTTGATCCTTCATTAGAATTTAATCCTCCCTTGTAGGCGAAAATCTTATTACTCAAAATCATATAAATCGCATATATAGCCACGACAATTAACGGAACAAATATATACAATTGAAAAAATGGAATCACCAGCAAACATAAAATGAAAGAGATTAACGATGCCCACCATGCCCGTGTGTTCTTCCTAAATAATTTAACGCCTGCTGCCATTGAAAGAACATAAACTAGAATCCCAAGAGAAGTCGGTATAAACAAAATATCATCAAACGTTAGTGACAAAGCTTTTGTCACTAACACACCTGCTACCGAAAAACAGATAACAAACAATACCATCTGTCTTGGAATTTGAGTAGTTGCATGCAGCCTTGAGAAAAATTTTGGGAAAGCACCATCTCTGCTTAATGAATATCCTAATTGCGTTAGGCTGGCTACAAAAGCATTCGCTGTCCCTGTACAAATAATTAAAGCTAAAACAGCTGTAACGACTTTGGCACCCCCGCCTACTGTATCTCCCATTATAACACCAATAGGAGACAGGTTGCTTTCTTGACTGCCATACGTGGCCGTTCCAATAGTGACAAGGCTTAGCGCTAAAAATAATAATCCAATGACAACTGCACTAATAACTGCTCCTTTGACAATATCTTTTTCTGGCCTTTTAAAGTGCTCAGCCAGATTACAAATCGCCTCCCAACCGAAAAATGACCAAAAGATAACCGTTATAGCGTTCCCGACAGAAAACCATCCATTTGGAACAAAGGGAGTAAAATTTCCCCATTGTATTCTTGGAAACGCCACAAATACAGCTGACGCTAAAAGAATCAGTAATAAGGAACTTAAAATCAATGCAACTTTACCACTAACATTTACGCCGTAATAATTGGAAACACCTGCAATTACCAAAATAAAGACGGCAATTAAAATTGTTTCAAAATGCGAAAATCCAAATGCCTGACTGACGTAAAAAGCACCAGTTAAAGATACAATCGTTTGACCAACTGCTGCTGTTACAAAGTAAAACCACCCAACGATATTGCCAAGATGATATCCAAAAGAATTTCTAACAAAGGTTGCTGCTCCACCGGAATCAGGATATATCCGTGCCAAACTAGCAAAGGAATAAGCAAGCGGAAAACTAATTATAATAACGATAAACCAGGATACAATAGATGCAGGGCCCGCTATTGAGGCCGTTACCCCCGATAAAAAAAGGACACCTGATCCTAGAATAGCTGAAATGTATAACGCAATTCCTTGAAATAATCCAATGGCTTTATTGTTCATGATCTCCCCCCTTTATAGGATTTAGTGTACTAGTAAAAGGGGGGGAATTCTTCTTGTTTTTTGCGGTTTAATTCGTTTAATAAAACAATCAAAAGCATTTTTATTATATTTCTTCTTCAACAATCTGGCCCGATTGTTGAAGAAAGTAGCCTGTTCCAATAAAGAACTTTATTGTTCAGTAAACAACTTGTCATGAAACCATAAAACGAACCGAAATTTTTCTTAAGAGTAGAAAATTCGGCTCGCTTTATGTTGGAATTTGCTTAGCGTATATTTTCGTTAAAATGTGGGCGGGATCCCATGCCCATCAACTTAAAATTTTAAGGTATCCCCAAAACGAAAAAATGAGCTTTTTTATTACAAATTAGCACAAAATCTTGTTCTGGGGGTAGTTGTATTTTCTTAGCTTGATAGCGATGGGGTGGTACCCCTAATAAGAGAAGATAATGTGCTCATCACCCTTGATTGGGCTTTAAAAAAGTAGCATGTTTGTCCCAACCGAATTGAATTTTCCATTCTTCTTCGAATCCACTCTCAGTAACTTTATTCTTACGTAGTTCTTTCGTCGTATCTTCTTGATATTTAACGAACATTAATTGCTGTGCCCTGATAATAGCCGTATATTGAATCGTTATGTTTTCCCATAATATATCAATCGGATTCTTATCTATGATCTCAGCAGCTAAATCAGCTACATCTTCTGGAAAATATTTATGGAAGAAACCATGTGTTACAGCATTGTATGTAAAACTATAGCCTTCTCTAATTTCTGTGGCTCAATGTGTTGTTTAACTAATTCCACCCCCAATAACTTTGTTGATTAAATGACCGACAACAATTGTTTGTTCTTGTTTATTTAGTTTCATCTTTATTTCACCTGCACTTCTAGAAAATTCACATGAGTCTTTAAATTTCCTACTTCACGCGATAAATTATTGATCTGCTCTTGTTGTTCCGCAACTGTTTTAATTAGCTCATCAATTCTTTACACTAATACCGCACATTGATTCTCCATTCTTCAGCCTCCTCCGAAATTACTCTAATTTAGTATTGAAATTCTCTAAAACTCGATGTATTATATTTTTGTGTTTTTCTCAGTTCCCAAGCCGAGAATACATCATCACTTCTGAAAGGACCCGAACTCCAACGGGTTCTTTTTATTTACTTGAACTCATTTTCGAATTATTGTATTATATTTTCGGGTCTTGCTCCATAAATCATTATCAGGAGAATCTGCAGGTTTGCAGGTTCTCTTTGTAAAATAAAAAACATCCATTATATGAACACTTCATGTTATTATGATTAAATTGTTTTAATTCAGTTTGATATGCAGGTGAAACGAATGGAAAATAAAATTTATGTATATTAAAATTATACTAAGTTTAACTAATAAGCATCCAAGTTTCTTTGATTAATCACTACATTTTCTTTAGAGCTATATCCACATATAAAAAGACACTATACAGTGTCTTTTTATATGCTTTGTTCCTTTAATCAATAGTAGTTTCCTAATGTAGATAGGCTCCCGTAGATTTCATAAACGCCCTCCTCTATATATTAAGGGGCACTACCTTATGGTAATTATATATATATTTGTAATATTCTGCATATTTTTTATAAACTACCTAAATATTTACAATTATCAGAAGAGTGTTATATTGATAGTAATCTATTAAACATTAAAAGTTTAATAGCAAAAAATAAAGGGGGATATAAATTATGATGAAATCTAAAATCAAGAAAGCTATAGGAGGGATTGCTTTAGCAACTGCTTTAGTTACATCCGCATTACCTGTCAGCGCAGCTACTGAATATGTATGGGTTAGAGATGCATATCCAGGATATGATAATTATGTTTTTGATAGCGCAAAGCAACGAGTTCAAATTTGGTCTGGAAATAATTATTTTTATGTAGATTGTGATTTTGTTGAATATGGTAAATGTTTTGTGAAAAGATAAATAGAAATTAAGAAAATGCCAACTTTTTTGGCATTTTCTTAATTTCTATTTGTATTATGTGGGTCACCATACATGCCCATCAGCTTAAGAAAAATAAACGCCCTAAAACGAAAAAAATGAGCTAACTTCTCAAAGTAACTGCCTGTAGAGAAAAGAAATTTTCGTTTAGGGGGTACTTCAAAACCTTAGCTTGATAGCGATGTGAAGGTACCCCCAAACGAAAAATTTACTTATCTGCATCAGCTCAGTTTATACACCTAGCGGTTTATTCTTTGATAGTTTTTGTACTTCTGTTTGAATATAAATAAAGTACGTCCCACTTATCCAAAAACACCCCTGATTTCCATTATGTATAGGAAATTAAGGGCATTTTCCAGTATATAAAACTTCAACATTAATAATAAGTCTTCTTTTAAAATATAGATGGTTAAACAGATGAAAAACTTCGATTGTTATATTTTCCCTTATTCCTTAAATAAAGGTGCTACTTTATCAATTTGATTTGTCCAAATTCCACCTGTATAATCGTCAGGAAGGCGTTTTATATCTTCAGATGAGTCAAATCCACTTGAAAATCCAAACCCATTTCCTCCTACAACGATAACTCGAGTATCTGCTTTATCCATTCGATTAAGAAAACGATTTGGCCATCCCCAAAGCCAAGGAGCTACTTTGTCTGGTATATGTAACTCTCCATGCTTCAGGCTTGAAGGTATGTAGCCAGTCCACCCTAATACCATATAAGTAATAAGATCTTTTTTCATGGTCGCTTTTGACATTGTTCGTAAACTAGGGATGCGCTCTTTTATCGCAGCAATTGGTTTATCGCCACCATATATAGTTAGTTGATCAAGGCGTTTCGCTGGTAATTTCTTAAGGTGAGCAGCCAATTGGATTCCTTCATTTTTATCATCACTTTTAATATGAATAAGAAAAGAACGATCTGGAAAATGGTTAAGTACTTCATCAAGTGTTGGCATAAGATTAATTCCTTTACCACGAAACGGGAATGTTTTACCTCCATCAGCTGTATAACCGTAACCAATATCAAGTGCTTGTAATTCTTTTGTTGTAAAATCTCTTGTAACGCCTTTACCATTAGTACGGCAATCAAGCGTCCAGTCATGAAAAATAACAAAATTATTATCTTTAGTTGGTTGAACATCAAACTCTACTAGATCAGCTCCAGCTTTAAATGCCGCTTCCATAGATGGGATTGTATTTTCTAAATAAGAATGTTCAGGTTTATTTATACGTTCTGCTGTACATGTATCGCTCTCAATCTCTTCCATGCTAAATGTTTGCGAAAGTCCTCGGTGAGCAAGAAGAAGAGGAGTTCCATCGTCCCTCTTAGCAAAAAAAGAACTGTTATTCACATAAACAAATACGAATAGGATAAGGATTATCCAAGTCGTTTTACGTTTCAATAACCTTTTTAGTTTGTTCATTGTATGCTCCTCTTAAATTTTGGTTGAAATGCCTTAAACAATTTTCAGCATTTAAATACTGATAAATATTAAAGCCTATCTTATTTTTTCGCAATGGATATAATTGTTAATTAAAGGCTGGTACTATGATATAAAACGGGGGCAATAGAAATCAATTCAATAACCACTCAACCTTCAATAAGAGTAGTTTTGAAAGATTTCTATGAGAATTTAATATAAATGGGTATTTGTAATATCC
>NZ_WEII01000055.1:0-31191 GCF_009183805.1 Bacillus sp. B2-WWTP-C-10-Post-4
CTTGATATCCTTATGGCTAAAGCTATCTATAAAATGACAATATAACTAAATAATTGTTTGGTATGATTTGTGGATTTAGTTTTTTATCCGAATTTTCTGATTCAAATATTTCAACTTTATGAATATAGTAGGTGAAATATTTGTGTGATAGTATTTGAGATAGAAAAAAGCCAACTTTAAAAAGGATGTGAATTGAATGTGCAAACGACTGTAAAGGGTTATATTAAGGAAACGTTTAGCTGTTATTAGTGTAAGGTAAAGATATATTTTGTAACAGTTGATATAAAAATGAAGAAATAGGTACGCTTTCGTTTGTCTGACTATTTTAAATATATGAAAAACAAGAGTGGTTTGAGTTTTGACGAAGTTAAATTCTAGGTGAAATGTCAATAATGATTAATTAAGTTTAATAAAGAGGTACCTTATACGCAAAAGCGTTTATATTAGTAACCTAAGGAGCTTGCTTTTATGAAAACTACTGATTCAAAAGGCCTATTAGGAAATAGGGTTTATTTACAAGTTTTCTCTGCCTATTCATTGCTTATGCTTGGTGTTTTTATTGATATGTTAGCGATTATGACTATAGTTGGGTTTGAATGGGAAGTAGATCCTACTATGATTGGATTGATTCCTGTTGCATATGCACTTCCTGGAATTATTTTTGGCTCATGGGCAGGTGTTATTGCAGATCGTTTTAGAAAAATTCCAATTATGATGTTCTGTAATCTAATGGTTGGTTTAATAACAATTGCTCTTTTATTTGTACAAGATATCCACTGGCTCTTAGTGGCATTAATGATTCGTTCCATTTTTATTGTTTTCTATTATCCTGCACAGCAAACACTAACAAGACAGATTGTATCCCCGGACTTGCTTACTAAAGCAGTAAGTATCAACGGAATAGTAGAGCAGGGTACAAAGATAGTAGGTCCACTTATAGGGGGCATGTTGCTGAGTTGGTTTCAACCAGAGTTCTGCCTCATTATAAGAGCTATAAGTTGTTTATTAGCTACCTTAGTTCTCATACCCACAATAAAATTTAAAGAAACTATATCGAAAGAATTTGTTGAAAAGCAAAAACAAAGTACTTGGACCGCTTGGGTACAAGGGTGGGGTTATGTGTTATCTAATCGGATAATATTATCAACCATGATTTTCGTTACAATAGCTATGGCAGTATTACAATTAGTAGACTCACAATTCCCAACTTTATTTAAGAGCTTATTCCCACATGATAAAAGTAAAATGGGATATATCATTTCTATTATTGGTCTTGGCGGAATACTTGGTGCATTACTAACTCAGAAATTAAAACAATTTCAATATGGCTGGGTAGTATGTGGAGGTATGGTTTTAATGGGAATTGGTTTTGGGGGGATTGGTTTGATAACGCCCGGTACGGTCTTCGTTTTAGCCTATTTAATTAGTTTTATCGCTGGTATTGGAAGTGGGCTGATGCTTGTATCTAATCAAGTCATATTACAAATAGAATCCGATCAAGATCAAGTAGGAAGAGTATTTGGTATACAAAGCAGTTTAACAAACGCAGTTTTAATTATTTCCCCTGCTATGAGTGGCCCATTAGTGCATTTATTTGGAGTAACTCAACTCTATGTTTATGGAGGGATTGGGCTTGTTATTATTGGAGTAATTGGAGTTTCACTGCAGAAATATTTATGGGCTAAACATAAACACGAACCTATAAGAGCAAATAATTTTTGAAGGGAAGATTTTTATGACCAATGAGGAATGTTATCCATTAAGCCACCCGCAGCGAAGAATATGGTATACAGAAGTTGTTCATTCTGATAAAGGAATATGTAATTTAAGATTTTTATTTAAACTTCATCGAAAAATGAACTATTCAAATTTAAACCAAGTTGTGAATCGCGTTATCAGTGAAAATGACGGTCTGTGCATTAGGTTAAAAGAAAATGGGCATCAAGAACCGAAACAATATTTTACTAAACATGAAGAACAAGAATTTGAGTTTTTTGATTTCAGTAATGTGGAGAATACAAATTTGCTTGAGGAATGGATTGAGCAGAAAACAAAAGAAACGTTTACATTATTTAATTCAAATTTATACTATTTCGCTTTAATAAAATTAAACGATAATGAATGTGCAGTCTTTGGAAATGTTCATCATATTATTATGGATGGTTTATCAATTCAAATATTTACTGAGCAGATTGCAAAATATTATTATGACATGCATAACGAGAATGAGGAAGGCGAAATTAAAAATTCATATGTTCAATTTCTGACCAATGAACAAACATACTTGAATAGTAGTCGCTTTCAAAAAGATCAAAAATTTTGGCTAGAGGAATTTAAAACACTGCCATCTGTGACTGGATTGAAGCCTTATAATACGTACCAAGTTAGTACCAAAGCATCACGTGAGACGTTTATATTAACGGAGCATTTGAAGAGAAAGATAGAAAAATTTTCTGAAGATTACAAATTTAGTTTATACACCCTTTTTGTTGCTGCTTTCTCGTTGTCCATGTATCGGTGGACCTCATCGCTTGATATTGGTTTAGGAATGGCTTACGGCAACCGTATGACTAAAATGGAACGAAAATTGATTGGAATGATGGTGAGTACAGTTCCTTTAAGAATGGATATTGATCCAGAAGAAGAAGTACTTTCATTTATTAGTAGGGTGTCCAGAAAACAAAGTAAATCATTAAGACACCAGAAATATCCATTTGATTTGTTATTAAAGCAGATTAATAAAGAGAATAACAGTAATGTGAGACTTTTCGGAACTACGATTGATTATAGGGATCGTGATGAAAGTGGTGACTCACTATGGATTCCAAACCGTGAAGAAGTACAAGATTTTGCAGTGCATATTGAAAATCTAATTGATATAGACTCTTTACATGTACATATTGATTATCGTGAGGAGCTATTTTCTAAGGAAGAGATAGAACGATTCTTTAACGTTATGCTAGTGATACTGGAAAATATTTTTGAAAACCCAAAGCAGAAGGTGGCTGAAATAGAAATCATTTCTGAGGAGGATAAAAGAAAAAGTTTAGTTGAGTTCAACAATCCTAAACTGGATGTCCCGCCTCAAGTAACTATTCATGAAATGTTCGAACGGCAAGCGATGATTTATCCAAATGCTATTGCAGTTACGTATGAAAAAGAAAAAATTACTTATAAGGAACTTAATGAACGTGCAAACCAGTTAGCTCATTATCTGCAGAAAAAAGGAGTAGGACCTGATACTTTAGTTGGACTGTGCGTTGAACGTTCCCACGAGATGATTGTAGGTATTTTAGGGATTTTGAAGGCTGGTGGGGCTTATGTCCCACTTGATCCAACATATCCAGAGCAACGACTTCAATATATTTTAGAAGATGCTAGCATTCAGTTATTCGTAACGCAAGAAAGTTTAAAAGAATTGAACTGGTTACCAGAAAATGTTGAGTCGATTTGCCTGGATCGTGATCAAGATGAGATTGGGAAAGAAAGTAAGACTTTGCCGGTTTCTGGTGTCGGTCCCCAAAATCTGGCATATGTAATCTATACTTCGGGATCAACGGGAAATCCAAAGGGCGTTATGATAGAGCATCACAATGTCATTCGGTTATTTAAATCGACGGATTGTTGGTATCAGTTTAATGAAAAAGATACTTGGACGCTTTTTCATTCGTATGCATTTGATTTCTCAGTATGGGAAATTTGGGGAGCATTATTATATGGTGGAAAATTAGTTGTTGTTCCGTACTGGATTAGTCGATCACCTAAGGATTTTTATCAATTATTGGTGGAGGAAGAAGTCACAGTTCTAAATCAGACACCTTCCGCATTTCGACAATTAATACAAGTGTGTGAACAAGAAGATGAGAATAAAAATTTGCAGCTGCGTTATGTCATATTTGGCGGAGAAGCGTTAGAACCTACTAGCTTGTTACCGTGGTTTCAAAGGTATGGGGAGAAAAACCCACAGTTAATTAATATGTATGGAATTACAGAAACTACAGTTCATGTTACATATTATCCAATTACTTTAGATGATGTGCAGCAGGCTTTAAGAAGTAATATTGGAAAGCGGATTCCCGATTTAGAAGTGTATATACTAGACGCTTATCAACAACCTGTTCCTATAGGTGTTGATGGTGAACTTTATATTGGCGGGGCAGGGCTTGCACGTGGGTATTTAAATAGACCTGAATTAACAGCAGAGCGTTTTATATCTCATCCATTTAGTAGTGATCTGAAAGCAAGATTATACCGGACAGGAGACTTAGCGAGGTATTTGCCAGATGGGAATCTAGATTATCGTGGAAGAATTGATCATCAGGTTAAAATACGTGGTTTCCGAATTGAGATTGGGGAAATTGAGTCTACTTTACATACATATGCATATGTAAAAGAGGTAGTTGTAATTGTAAGAGAAGATCAGCCAGGCGATAAACGATTAGTAGCATATGTTGTAGGAGATGGAAATGTAGATGCGTGGAGAGAGTATCTTAAAGCGAAACTACCAAGTTATATGGTTCCTTCGGGATTTGTGGCGATGGAAGCTATTCCACTTACAGCTAACGGTAAAGTTGATCGTGAGGCCTTACCTATGCCGGAGGAAACGCAGATTAATAGTGAATGTGTTGGCCCTCGGAATAGTAACGAGCAGATACTAACTACCATTTGGAAGAGAGTATTAGGTGTTAAAAAGGTGGGAATCTATGATAATTTCTTTGAAATTGGTGGCGACTCGATTCTCAGTATTCAAATCATATCTCAAGCAAGTCAAGTGGGGTTAAAACTTACTCCAAAGCAAATGTTTGAATGCCCAACTATCGCTGAGCTGGCACAAGTGGCTATAGAAACGCAGGGAGTACAAGCGGAGCAGGGAATTGTGATAGGTGATGTGCCTCTTACTCCAATTCAGCGCTGGTTCTTCGAGCAAGAACATCCACATACAGAGCATTGGAATCAATCAATGCTTTTAAGAGTAAAAGAAAGATTGGATGTGAAATTACTAGAGGGAGCGATATTAAATTTACTGAAACATCATGATGCTTTACGTTTCCGGTACGAACAGTTACCAAACGGAACGTGGAGGCAGAGAAATGAAGGGGCTGATGAGCTGTCAGTACTCCATGTTGTAAAACGGAATCAAGTTAATGAAAAAGAGTGGAATAAAATAATACAAGAAGAGATGAATATTCATCAAGCTAGTTTCAATTTAATTACTGGTCCGTTAATGAAAGTAGTGTACTTTGAAGATAACTTGACTGAAAATGATCGAATATTCTGGGTGATACATCATTTAGTAGTAGATGGAGTGTCATGGAGGATTCTATTGGAAGATTTACAGGTGGTATATAACCAGATGAAACAAGGTCAAGAAATTCGCTTACCTGCGAAAAGTACATCTTTTAAAGAATGGTCTGAACGACTTCAGACATACAGTGATTCGGGTATTTCAAAAGAAGTAAAGGATTATTGGAATGAACAAGTAGAAAAAGAAACGATGAAAATTCCAATGGACTATCCAATACAAGAAACGACAGAAGAATCGATTGATCAAGTGACGGGGACTTTAGGAATAGAAGAAACACAAGCATTGTTTCACGAAGTTCTAGTCACTCATAAGACAAGGATTGATGAGGTACTATTAACGGCATTAGGACAAGCTATCGTCGATTGTACAAATCAGCAAACCGTTTCTATTCATCTAGAAGGACACGGGAGAGAAGAGATGATTGAAGGTATTGATTTATCAAGGACAGTGGGCTGGTTCACGAGTATTTATCCCGTTCATCTCAATTTTCAAGGAACTCAGACACCTATTGAAGGGTTAAAGGCAGTCAAAGAGCAATTGCGTCGAATCCCAAATCGCGGAGTTGACTATGGTATTTTACGTTACTTGAATAAAGGATTACTTCCGTTTTATCAGCAAAAGCCTTCAATAAGCTTTAACTATTTGGGCCAATTTGATCAGGTGTTTTCAAGGGACTCTTTGTTTATGCAAGAGACAGGATTTACATTTTTAGATCATGCTCCAGATTCCAAACCATCTCATCTAATTGATGTTATCGGAATGGTGAAAGATGAAAAGTTACATTTTATTTGGATGTATAGTAGGGAACAGTTTTCTAAATTAAAAATTCAAGTGATAGCAGATGGTATGTTGAGGCATCTTCGTCAACTTATAAATAAACCAACAACAGAGTCTGCTTTTACGATATCAGATTTTGCTGATGCAGAGGATCTTACGGAAGAAAGCTTGAGCAAAGTATTACTTAAATTAACAAAGAAGAGGGTGTAAAAATGGGAGACGTTATTGATATATATGGTTTATCACCTTTGCAAAAAGGAATACTGTTTCATACTTTATACGATCAAGATGATGAACATTCTTTTTCCTATATTGTACAAGTAGGTTTCTTGCTCGGGGGGCAATTGGATGTAGATACTTTTGAAAAGGCTTGGGAATATGTTATTAATCGACATGAGGTTTTACGTTCAGTATTTGTATGGGAGGAAGTAGAAAAGCCACTACAAGCGGTTTACCAACGTCTTCCTTTTACTATTCATCAAGAGGATTGGAGCACCTATCCACATGAGGAAAGGGTGAAGAAATTACAACAGTTTTTGAATGTAGATCGTAGAAAAGGATTTTTATTGGATGAAGCACCATTGATGAGAGTCACTGCGATTAAAGAAGCAAAAGAGGAAACGAGAATTATTTGGACACATCATCATATTTTGCTAGATGGATGGAGTGTGTCATTGGTCTTTAGTGAAGTGATGGAAGTTTATCTCAAGATGATAAAGGGAGAATTATTGACTCTTCCTAAATCTCTTCCTTATAAAAAATATATCCAGTGGATAAATAAACAAGATCAAAGTCAAGCAGAGGAATTTTGGAAAGAAGAATTAAAAGGGTTCTATGCACCTACGCCATTAGCAATGGAAAGAAAGGATCAAGGACAAGAGAAGGGCTATGGAGAGTGTGTTTATCAAGTATCTGAGAAACTTACTGAGAAGTTACAAGAGTGGGTACGAAATAGTCGATTAACGTTGAATACGTTAGTACAAGGTGCATGGGCTTATTTGATGAGTAGGTATAGCGGTGACAGTGACGTCGTATTTGGCGTAACTAGCGCTGGACGTCCTACTGATTTAATGGGAGCAGAGAATATGGTGGGGCTATTTATTAACACATTACCTACCAGAATTCGATTAACGGATAATACATCAGTAGTAGATTGGCTTCGTAAAATACAAATGAAAGAAATGGAACGAAGACAGTATGAGTATAATTCGTTGATAGATATTCAAGGCTGGAGTGAGGTTCCGCGAAATAGCTCCTTATTTCATACCTTGTATGTGTTTGAAAATTATCCAATTCAAGGTGAGAGAAATGATGATTTAAGATTACTAGATGTTACAAGCACGGAACAAACAAATTATCCTTTAACACTCATTGTAATGCCCGGTAAGAAAATTACTTTAAAGTTGATGTATGATCGAAGCTATTTTAATGAAGAAACAATAAATCTGATTCAGAATCACTTATTGCAAATATTAATTCAGATGACGAAGAGCCTAGATTCAAAACTATTTGAAATTACTCATTTAACAGAAGAAGAACAGATACAGTTACTAGAGGAATGGAATCATTCTCAATTTAATTATTCGGCTGAAGGCATGATTCATACGATGTTTGAGGAGCAAGTTAAAAAAACACCGGAAGCAATCGCGGCTAGTTACGAAAATGAACAAATTACCTATAAAGAGTTGGAGAAGCGTGCAAATCAGCTAGCTCATTATCTACAAAAGCATGGTGTAGGCCCAGAGTCTCTAGTTGGGGTATATATGGAACGTTCATTACAAATGATGATAGCGTTATTAGGTATTCTAAAATCAGGAGCAGCGTATGTTCCACTTGACCCTACTTATCCAGAGAGTCGACTTCGATATATATTAGAGGATGCTGGAATCGAAGTACTAGTGACGGAAGAGAATTCTAAAAATTTGTTTGTATCTGAAAATATAGAAACGATTTGTATGAATAAAGATTACACTGCAATTGAAAAAGAAGAATCAACCCCATGTATAAGTGGTGTAACAGGAGAAAATTTAGCGTATGTTATGTATACTTCAGGATCTACAGGGAATCCAAAGGGAGTAATGATTGAGCATCATTCAGTAATTAATTATCTAGAATGGATGCAACATAAATATCCGCTTTCTGAAAAGGATGTGGTCTTGCAGAAAACGCCATTCTCATTTGATGTCTCTGTTTGGGAATTGTTTTGGGGCATTCACGTTGGTGCAAGTGTATCTTTCCTACCTCCAGGTGGAGAAAAAGATCCTTCTATTATAGCTGAAGTGATTAAACAACATCAGGTTACTATAGTTCAATTTGTACCTTCGATGTTATCTGTTTTCTTAGACCACTTCAATCATATTGAATTGAACATGAATTGTTCGTCCGTACGCCATGTATTTTCTGGTGGAGAAGAACTAAGTTCAGGGTTGGTTAGACGATTTCAACAGAAATGGAATTATAGTGAACAAGTGAAATTAACCAACTTTTATGGACCAACTGAAGCCACTATTTATGTGAATGCATTTGATATTCAGCCTAATCAAGAATTTGTTTCTATTGGACAGCCAATACAGAACACGCAATTATATGTATTAGACCAAAATCAACGCTTGCAATCAATAGGAATTGAGGGTGAGTTATATATTGGTGGTGCTGGTTTAGCACGTGGATACTTAAATCGTCCCAATCTTACTGCTGAAAAATTCGTTTCGCATCCATATCGATTTGGGGAACGACTATATCGTACAGGAGATTCAGTAAGATATTTAACTGATGGAAATTTAGAATTTATAGGTAGAATGGACCACCAAGTCAAAATGCGTGGTTTTAGGATTGAATTAGGAGAAATTGAAGCGACTTTAGAAAAATGTTCGTTTATTAAAGAGGCTGTCGTATTAGTTAGAGAAGATCGTCCAGGTGATCAACGATTGGTTGCATATGTAATAAGCGATGGAAATACTGAGGAGTGGAGAGAGTATTTACAAAAACAATTACCGAATCATATGATTCCAGCGCACTTTATAGAGTTAGAACACTTCCCGCTTACTCCAAATGGGAAAATTGACCGAAAGGCCTTGCCAGCACCTGATGAGCAAGCTATTGAAGATTTAAATGTGCTACCTCGGACGCCATCGGAAGAGCTTATTGCCTCGGTTTGGAGTCAAGTGTTAGGAACAGAAAATATTGGCATTCAGGATTCCTTCTTTGAACGTGGTGGGCACTCACTACTTGCTACTCAAATTGTCTCTCGATTGCAAGAAATGTTCCAAATTAAAATTCCATTACGTGAACTTTTCAAGCACGATACAGTGGAAGCATTGGCGAAACGAGTGGATCAGTTACGAAAAGAAGATAAAAAACGAGAGGTTGCTCCTCTTGTACCTATGAAACGAGAAGAAGTTATCCCACTTTCCTATGCGCAGAAACGTCTATGGTTTATTGATCAATTAATGCCAAATAGTGCTATGTACAATATTCATGCAGCGTGTCGCTTAACAGGTAAATGGTCAATTGAAGCATTGGAGGTCGGATGGAATCAATTGTTGGAGCGTCATGAATCATTAAGGACGACAATTCTAGAACAAGAGGGTGAACCTTTTCAACAGGTTCAATCTCATGTGTTCAGGCATATTCCTCAAACGAATCTAACAGATCTTTCTTTGGAAGATAGGGAAAGAGAAATGAAACGCCTTATTCAAAACGAGGCGGAGGAACCATTTCATTTTGGACAAGGTCCTCTGATTCGAACACGAATATTGAAAGTGGACAGGGAAGAATGGGTTCTCATTTGTACGATGCATCATATTATTTCAGATGGATGGTCAATGGGAATCTTACTTGAAGAATGGATGGCTTTTTATGAAGGAGCACTAACCGGAAAAACAGTGGAATTGAAGGAGTTATCTATCCAATATGCAGATTTTGTCATGTGGCAGAAGGAATGGCAAAAAGAGGAGAGTTTGAATCAGCATCTTCAATATTGGAAGGAAGAATTATCTGGGGAACTACCGGTTTTACAATTACCGATGGATCGTCCTCGACCTGCAGTTCAAACCCATCGTGGTGCAAGTCAGTCCTTAATAGTGGCGAATTCCTTACAGGAAAAGCTCAAAGATTTAAGTTTGCAAGAAGGATGCACTTTATTTATGACCTTGATGGCAGCGTATCAAAGCTTCCTTTCTCGTTATACAGGACAGGACGACATTATAGTTGGAAGCCCCATCGCTAATCGAAATGTGAAAGAGATTGAGGGATTAATAGGATTCTTTGCAAATACGTTAGTTTATCGAGCTGATTTCAGTGGAAATCCGACGTTCCAAGAACTATTGTCGCAGATAAGAAAAAAAGCACTAAAAGCATACGAGTATCAGGACATCCCATTTGAGAAAGTGGTAGAATCCGTAAAACCTGAACGGAATACAAGTCATTCACCAATATTCCAAACTATGTTTACTTTACAGAATACGAAACAAGAGTTTCTTCAGCTATCCGAAAGACAAATGGAACTCATGGAAAGCTATGTTTCTGTTGCCAAATTTGATTTGAGTTTATTTGCTTCTGAGACGGAAGAAGGATTATCACTAACCTTTGAATATAATACTGATTTGTTTAATGATACAACCATTAAACGTATGGTAAATCATTTTGAACATTGGTTAAATCAAATTGCCTCTTATCCAAAATGTTTATTATCAGAATTGAATATGTTATCGAAAGTGGAATATAAGCAACTACTAGAGGAATGGAATGAATCAGCCGTTATAGATATAGAAGATAGTACGATTCATACAATGTTTGAAGAACAAGTGGAAAAAACACCAGAAGCAATTGCAGTAGTGTGCGAAGATGAAGAACTAACATATCGAGAGTTGGACGAACGCTCGAATCAGTTGGCACATTATTTACAAAAAAATGGTGTAACACGCGAAACATTGGTTGGGATTTGCGTTACACGTTCATCCGAGATGATTGTCGGTCTCTTAGGAATTATGAAGGCGGGAGGAGCATATGTCCCAATTGATCCAGCGTATCCGGAAAGTCGACTGCAGTACATTTTAGAAGATGCTCAAATAAAGGTACTGGTGACACAGGAAAAGTTACAACAAAAAATGGTTATACCTACATTCGTTAACGTTATTTGTATTGATCGTAATCGAGTAGAAATAGAACAAGAAGTTACTACGGTATGCACGAGTGAAGTGACGGGTGATAACTTAGCCTATATTATCTATACTTCAGGTTCCACGGGAAATCCAAAGGGAGTAATGATTGAGCACAGGAATACAGTAACAATGATTCATTGGGCGCATCATACGTATTCTCGAAAGGAATTAGCGGGAGTATTAGCTTCAACTTCACTATCTTTTGATTTATCTGTTTTTGAAGTATTTGTTCCCTTAACGATGGGTGGTAAGGTGATTGTCGCTGAAAATGCTCTACATCTAGACAAGTTGTCTACCAAAGGTGTGACTTTGGTTAATACTGTGCCATCGGCAGCAAAGGAACTGGTTCGAGCAAAAACAATTCCTTCTTCAGTAAAGGTAATGAATTTGGCTGGAGAACCGTTACCATATCCGCTTGTTCAAGATTTATACGAGAGAAGTACGATTGAGAAGGTGTTCAACTTATATGGACCGTCTGAAGATACTACGTATTCCACGTATATGGAATTAGAAAAGGGTGTCATGCATAGGGTACCACCAATTGGTAAACCAATCTTCAATACAGAAGTATATGTATTGAGTGCTGAACAAAAAATGGTTCCAATTGGTGTAGTTGGTGAGTTGTACATTGGTGGATCAGGGTTAGCACGTGGATATTTAAAACGCCCTGACTTAACGAAAAATCGATTTATAACGCATCCGTTTAAAGAAGACGAGCGAGTATACCGGACTGGAGATCTAGTAAGGTATTTGCCGGATGGAAATTTGGAGTATGTTGGACGAATTGATCATCAGGTGAAAATTCGTGGGTTCCGGATTGAACTAGGAGAAATCGAAGCGGTATTACAAAAGCATACATTAGTTAACGAAGCTATTGTGATGGTGCGGGAAGATTATCCTGGCGATCCACGTTTGATTGCCTATGTTGTAGGAGACGGGGATGCTCAAAAGTGGCGTGATTATCTCAAGGAACAACTACCAAACTATATGATTCCATCCTATTTTGTTGGATTAAATGCATTTCCACTTACTCCTAATGGGAAAATTGATAGGAAGGCTTTACCAGCACCAGAGAAGCAGGAGATAGCAAGTTGTTATATTGCTCCTCGTACGTCTACGGAAAAAACAATTGTTTCGATATGGCATGAAGTTTTAGGCATGGAAAACATCGGAATTCAAGATTCGTTTTTTGAAATTGGTGGACATTCATTACTTGCTACGCAAGCTGTTTCCAATCTTAAAGAGGCTTTTGGAATCGAGATACCATTGCATGATTTATTTATATTTCATACGGTGCAGCAATTGGCAGAACAGATTGATCAATTGCTCGATAACAAAAATCAAGAAATGCAGAATGATAGTAAGGAGAATATAAGCCTTCAAGATTATATTCAAAAAGAAGCAGAAGTCAGTAATGATGAAGAATTACTGGAACTGCTTAAGCAATTAGAAGAGTTATCAGAGGAAGAAGCACAAGGGATATTTGAGAGTAATTTGATTGAGGAAGGGGTAAAAAAATGAGAAGTGATTTACTTGCAAAGCTGAGTTCACTTTCTCCTGAGAAGAGAGCGTGGCTTCAGAAGCAAATGCAAAAAAAGGAGAATAAAGAAGCACTCCCGTTGTCTTATGCACAACAACGTTTGTGGTTTATGGACAGATTTAACCCAAACAGTTCTTTATATAATATTCCAACAGTATGGCATCTAAAAGGAAATTGGATACCTGAAGCATTAGAGAAGGGATTCAATCGACTCATTGAACGTCATGAATCATTACGAACTGTTTTTAAAGAAATAGGAGAACAGCCTGTGCAACAAATTGTCGAATTCCTTCCTAGAGCATTACCTGTAAGGGATTACTCTCAACTTCCTCTAGAAGTAAAAGAAAAAGAGGTAGATAGTTTAATTGCGAGAGAAGCGCAAGAACCATTTGATTTAATGAATGGTCCTTTAATTCGTAATCAGCTTGTTCAATTAGAGAAGGATGAATGGTTATTACTGTGTACGATGCATCATATTATTTCTGATGCTTGGTCCATTGGTATATTCATGAATGAATGCCTTGCTTTCTATGAAGAAGAAACAGGCGGAAATCCTGCTAAATTAAGTTCATTATCTATTCAATATGCAGACTTTGCGAAGTGGCAAAAGGAGTGGTTGCAAGGTGATGTGCTAAATCGTCAGCTTACGTATTGGCAGGAAGAATTGTCTGGTGAGCTTCCTATTTTACAACTGCCAGTGGATCGACCTCGACCGGTTAAGCAGACTTACTCTGGGGCTGCGCATCACGTGATTTTTCCTTATAAATTGCTCAGTCAATTGAAGGATATAAGTCGACAAGAAGGGTCCACTTTATTTATGACTTTAATGGCCGCATACCAGAGCTTTCTCGCTCGTTATACGGGACAAAAAGATATTCTAGTTGGTAGCCCGATTGCAAATCGGAACCATAAGGGAGTAGAAGGATTAATTGGTTTCTTTGTTAATACGTTGGTTTATCGATCAGATTTGAGTGGCACCCCTACTTTTCGGGAGATTTTGAACCAAACAAAGAAAAAGGCGTTAAAAGCTTACGAATATCAAGATATACCATTTGAAAAAGTGGTAGAAGCTGTGCAACCTGAACGAAGCATGAGTCATTCCCCTATATTTCAGACCATGTTTACGCTACAGAATATAAAACAAGAACGACTAGATTTGCCTGATAGAAGTATTGAAATGGTAGAAAGTAATATGTCTATTGCTAAATTTGATTTGAGCTTAACTGCCTATGAAGTGGAAGAAGGTCTATTCGTCTCATTTGAATACAACACGGATTTATTTGATAGTAGTACCATTGCACGTATGGCAGGACATTTTGAGAACTGGCTAAACGAAATCACGTATCATCCAGATGAATCATATACAAAGCTGTCAATGTTATCGGATACTGAGCAAAAACAACTCCTAGAAGAATGGAATGATACGGACGTAGTTTATGGTCATGATTGTATGATTCATGAGCTATTTGAGCAGCAAGTTGCACGGACACCTGACGCAGTGGCGGTAGTTTATGAGGGTGGAAAGCTAACGTATCAAGAACTAAATGAAAAATCGAATCAATTGGCACATTTTCTACAAAAACGAGGTATCGGACCTGAATCATTGGTTGGTATATGTATTGAACGTTCTCCTGATATGATTATCGGTCTCTTTGGGATTTTGAAGGCAGGTGGGGCTTATGTCCCACTGGACCCAAGTTATCCTGAAAACCGCCTGAGATATATTTTGGAGAATTCACAAATTCAAGTGCTGTTAACAAAAGAGGCACTACAGGACTGGTTACCTAAAGATATTCAAGCAATTTGTTTAGACCGGGATCAAGTGATGATTTCTAAAGAGAGTAATTTAGCTCCGGTAAGTGGAGTAACAGCAAATAACTTAGCCTATATTATATACACTTCGGGTTCGACAGGAAATCCAAAGGGGGTAATGATTGAACATCATTCCGTTATCAACCGCCTACAGTGGATGCAGAAAAAATACCCATTGTCTGAGGAGGATACAATCCTACAAAAGACACCGTTTTCGTTTGATGTTTCTGTCTGGGAATTATTTTGGTGGTCATTTGTAGGAGCACGTGTTTGTTTACTTCCACCAGGAGGAGAGAAAGATCCTGCGGTGATTGAGGAGTATATTGAACGATACCGTGTGTCCACCATGCATTTTGTTCCGTCGATGTTATCTACTTTCTTAGATTATATGGAATTATATAATTCGAAAAGGGATGTATCGTCTTTAATTCAAGTTTTTACTAGTGGAGAAGCGTTAAACACTGAACAGGTTCGCCGGTTTAAGGGGATCTTTTACAATGCTCAGCAAACAAAGTTAATTAACTTGTATGGTCCTACTGAAGCAACTGTGGATGTGACTTATTACGATTGTGATTTAGAAAAAGAACCAATGCTTATTCCGATTGGTCGTCCGATTGATAATACAGAGTTGTATGTGTTAGACCAATATCAACAAGTGGTCCCGATTGGTGTGGCAGGGGAACTTTACCTTGGAGGAGTAGGATTAGCACGTGGCTACTTCAATCGACCGGATTTAACTACTGAACGTTTTATTCCGCATCCCTTTAAGGACGGGGAACGATTATATCGAACGGGTGACTTGGTTAGATATATAAATGATCGTAACTTAGAATATATTGGAAGAATAGATAACCAAGTTAAAATTAGAGGATTCCGAATTGAATTGGGAGAAATAGAAGCAGCTTTACATGATCACTCATCTGTAAAAGAGGCAGTCGTGTTGGTGAAGGAAGATCGACCAGGAGATAAGCAGTTAGTAGCTTATGTAGTGGGTGAAGGGGATACTGGGGAGTGGCGTGAATATCTCAAGAAGCAATTACCACATTATATGGTTCCGGCATACTTTTTCCAAATTGAAGGTATGCCACTTACTCCAAATGGTAAAGTGAATCGGAAAGCATTATTGGAATTAGAAGAACAGTTCATAAGTGAAGATATTACTTCATCACGAACACCAGTGGAGGAGCTCATCGTTTCCGTTTGGAGCCAAGTGTTAGGAATAAAAAATATTAGTGTTCAGGATTCCTTTTTTGAAATCGGTGGTCATTCACTACTAGCTACTCAAGTAGTGTCACGTTTACAGGGAATTTTTCAAATCGAATTACCAGTACGTGAACTATTTGAATATACAACGGTGGAGTCACTGGCAAAGCGATTAGAACAGTTACGTAAAGGAGATAAAAAACGAGAGATTCCGCCACTAATACCAATGAAACGAGGAGAAGCTATTCCACTATCTTATGCCCAACAACGTTTATGGTTTATTGATCAATTTACACCTAATAGTGCCCTTTACAATATGCCAATGGTATGCCGTCTTACAGGGAATTGGCTACTTGAAGCATTGGAAACGGGATGGAATCAACTAATAGAACGTCATGAATCACTGCGGACGGTCTTTCAAGAAGTGAATGGTCAACCCGTACAGCAAATTGAACCGTATGCTTTTCAATCAATTCCGAAAACGGATTTAACTATGCTTTCTTCTGAAGATCAAGAAGAAGAAGTTAAACGTTTAATTCAACAAGAAACAGAAGTGCCATTTGATTTAACAGAGGGTCCATTAATCAGGACAAGTATTTTGCACGTGGGAGAGGAAGAATGGATACTCCTTTGTACTCTACATCATATCATTTCAGATGGATGGTCAATGGGAATCCTACTTGAAGAATGGATGGCATTTTATGAGAAAGCAACGAATGGAAAGGTAGCGGAACTTGAACCATTACCGGTTCAATATGCCGACTTTGCTCAGTGGCAAAAAGGATGGCTAAAGGAGGAGGTGCTTGATCAACAACTCCAATATTGGAGGGAAGAATTGTCTGGGGAGCTTCCTGTACTCCAACTTCCTGTGGATCGCCCGCGTCCCGCAATACAAACTCATCACGGGTCGACATACACTCTGGTTCTGCCAAGCACGCTACATGATAAATTGCATGAACTTAGTCGAAAAGAAGGGGCTACGCTCTTCATGACGCTTTTAGCTGCATATCAAAGTTTTCTATCTCGTTATACGGGACAAGAAGATATTCTGGTCGGAAGCCCAATTGCGAATCGGAATTATAGAGAAATTGAAGGACTAATTGGTTTCTTCGTTAACACGCTAGTTTATCGAGCTAATTTGAGTGGTAGACCGACATTTCAAGATGTACTGTATCAGGTTCGTCAAAAGGCATTGAAGGCGTATGAATATCAAGATATTCCATTTGAAAAAATTGTAGAAGTTGTGCAACCGGAGCGAAGTACAAGTCATTCGCCAATCTTCCAGACTATGTTCATCTTGCAAAATATGAAACAAGAGTTACCGGTGTTATCGAGTAGAAGTATTGAAATGATAGAAAGCCATAGTCCAATTGCAAAGTTTGATTTAAGTGTAATGGCAGTTGAGACGGAAGAGGGATTACTTTTTACTTTTGAGTACAATAAGGATTTATTCAATGCTACTACTATTGAACGGATGGCAGGACACTTTGAGAAATGGCTACATGAAGTTTCTCATCGCCCACAAAATCCGTTGCATGACCTGAGCATGCTATCAGAAACCGAGCGTACTTTGTTATTAGAAACATGGAATGACACTGTAATGGAAATGTCTCATCAGGGTCTTATTTGCGACAAAGTTGAGGAGCAAGTAGCAAGGCGTCCTGATGCGATTGCGATAGTTGATCAAACAAAACAGTGGACTTATGGTGAATTGGATACACAAGCAAATCAGTTGGCAAATGTTTTACAGCGAAAGGGAGTAGCCCCAGAGTCAGTGGTAGGGGTTTATCTTCCGAGGTCAGCTGAGCTGATGGTAAGTTTACTAGGCATTTTAAAAGCTGGTGGAGCTTATGTCGTTTTAGATCCGTTGTATCCAAAATCAAGGTTAGAATACATGATTGAAGATGCAGGAATTCAATTTGTAGTGACGGCGGAAGGACAAGAAGGACATTTCGCACACGTCGAAATGGTGAGGTTAGAAGAATTAACGGTGGAAAGCGTAATCGCACCTACACGTCAAATAAATCCAGAGAACTTAGCCTATATTGTTTATACCTCTGGTTCTACAGGAAAACCGAAGGGTGTCATGGTTGAATATCGCTCATTAATGAATATGGTTTCTTGGCATCAGGAAGTTTATCATATTTCAGCAGAGGATCGTGCGACTCAGATTGCAGGGGTTGCTTTTGATTCGGCTGTTCAGGAGATCTGGCCGTATCTAACTGCTGGCGCAGCACTCTACTTGTCAACAGAGGAACTGAGAATTAATCCAGAAGCACTAAGGGACTGGCTCATTGATTCACGAATAACAGCTAGCTTTGCACCTACGCCTATTCTGGAAAGACTCTTGAAATTATCTTGGCCAGATAAAACGGATCTTCGTTTTATCATTACTGGTGGGGATCAATTAACGCAGTATCCATCTAACGATATTCCTTTTGCGGTAATTAATCAGTATGGTCCATCGGAAAATACCGTTGTTACCACAGATTGTTATGTACCTGTAGGAGTGACAACAGGTACGCCATCGATTGGTCGACCGATTGCGAATACAGAAGTTTATGTGTTAGATTCTCATCTTCAGCTAGTACCAATTGGTGTAATTGGAGATCTCTATATCGGAGGGAAGAGTCTTGCACGTGGATATGCTAATCGTCCGGATCTTACAAAGGAAAAATTTATTCCACATCCTTTCAAGTCAGGAGAACGTCTCTATTATACAGGAGACAAAGCAAGTTATCTTTCTGATGGTAATCTCCAGTTCCATGGACGTATAGATGACCAAGTAAAAATTCGTGGTTTCCGGATTGAATTGGGAGAAATAGAAGCTGTTTTGCAGGCGCATTCTTCTGTGAAAGAAGCTGTTGTATTGGTGCGAGAGGATAATCAAGGTGATAAGAGATTAGTAGCTTATGTAGTTGGTAAAGGAAGTGTCCATGGATGGCGAGAACATCTACAAACACATTTACCTAATTACATGGTTCCAACAAACTTTATTGAGATGGAATTTTTACCACTTACACCGAATGGAAAACTTGATTTGAAGGCATTGCCTATACTTAGTGAACAATTCGCTGAAAATACTGTATACCCAAGAACTCCGCTGGAAGAACTTATTGCTTCAGTGTGGAGTCAAGTGCTAGGAATAAGAGACATTGATGTTCAGGATTCTTTCTTTGAGCTCGGTGGTCACTCTCTACTTGCTACACAAGTGGTCTCACGCTTACAGGAAGTCTTTCAAATCAAATTGCCAGTACGTGAACTGTTCGAATATTCAACGGTCGAGGCATTATCGAAACGAATAGATCAGTTACGTAAGGGGAGTGAAAAACGAGAAATTCCACCATTGATGCCGATGGAACGAGGGGGAAATATTCCACTGTCTTATGCCCAACAGCGCTTATGGTTTATTGATCAATTTGCACCTAATAGTGCACTTTATAATATGCCGATGGTATGCCGGCTTACAGGGAATTGGTTACCTGAGGCATTGGAGTTGGGATGGAATCAGTTGATAGAGCGTCATGAATCTTTGCGGACTGTATTTTATGAAGAGGATGGCCATCCTGTGCAGCAGATTCAACCGTACGTTTTCCGTCCGCTTCTACAAATGGACTTAACTAAGCTTTCATTAGAGGAGCGAGAAAGAAAGTTGGAGCAATGGATTCAAACTGAAGTCGAATCTCCATTTGATTTAGAACAAGGGCCGTTATTCCGTGGGAAACTCATAAGAATTTCAGAAGAAGAATGGATTCTTCTGTGTAATATGCATCATATTATCTCGGATGGGTGGTCGATGGAAATCTTGCTTCAAGAATGGATGGCATTTTATGAGAATGCGATTGGTGAAAAACAAGCAGAGCTGGAACCACTACCAGTTCAATATGCCGATTTTGCTCAGTGGCAAAGAGACTGGTTGAAAGATGAAGTACTATATCAACAACTTGCATATTGGAAGGAAGAATTATCTGGTGAGTTACCAGTCTTAATGTTGCCAATGGATCGTCCGCGTCCGCCAGTGCAAACCCACCATGGATTAACTCATAATGTTTTGTTGTCACGCTCATTACTGGATAAATTAAATGAACTAAGTCGTCAAGAAGGGGCCACACTTTTCATGACCTTATTGGCATCGTATCAAAGTTTCCTTGCTCGTTATACGGGACAAACGGATATTATTGTTGGCAGCCCAATTGCAAATCGAAATTATCGAGAAATTGAGGGGCTAATTGGTTTCTTTGTCAACACCTTGGTTTATCGAGCTGATTTAAGTAATGCACCGGCATTTCAAGAGTTGTTATCTCAAGTACGGATAAAAGCATTGAAGGCGTATGAGTATCAAGATGTTCCGTTTGAGAAAATTGTAGAGGTTATCCAACCTGAACGAAATACAAGTCATTCTCCGATTTTCCAAACCATGTTTACTTTGCAAAATACGGGACAGAAGCTACCAGAACTACATGGAAGAAATATAGAAGTAATGGAAAGTAATGCTCCGATCGCTAAGTTTGATTTAAGTTTAACTGCTGCAGAAGTGGAAGAGGGTTTATTACTTACTTTTGTTTATAGAACTGATTTATTTGACAGCTTAACTATTGAATCCATGGCTGAACATTTTGGGAACTGGTTGAATGTAATCGTGGAGAATCCTGATAAATCATTAGCTAAGTTGCCTATATTATCAGGATTACAGCAAAAACAGTTGGAAGAGTGGAATAATGGTGCTGTAGCATATCCACAGGAAAGTACGATTCATCAGCTGTTTGAAGAGCAAGTAAATCGTACACCTGATGCGGTAGCAGTGGTAGATGAAAAACAGCAGTTAACATATCGAGAGCTGAATGAAAAAGCTAATCAATTGGCCCACTATCTTCAGCAATGTGGGATTGGGACTGAATCATTAGTTGGAATTTGCTTTGAGCGTTCAGTTGAGATGATTGTTAGTATTATGGGGATCTGGAAGGCTGGAGCAGCATATGTTCCATTGGACCCATCATATCCAGAAAGTCGCCTACGATATATTTTGGAGGACACTGAAATTCAAGTATTAGTTACGAATGAGTCATTGGAAGGTTGGATACCCAAAGAAGTCAAGGCAGTTTGTCTAGATAGGGATCAGGCAATGATTTCAAAAGAAAGCATTTTTTTACCAAAATGTGAAGTAACAGGAGAAAACCTAGCGTATGTTATCTATACTTCGGGATCGACGGGGAATCCAAAGGGTGTCTTGATACAGCATCATTCTGTACTAAACTTGTCGCATGGTTTACAAAAAGAGGTTTTCGAACATGAGATACCATCTAACATGCATGTCGGTTTAAATGCGTCAATTGCCTTTGATGCATCTATTCAGCAATTACAAATGCTGCTTTATGGTTCAAGTTTGTATATTATTCCGAATGAAGTACGAAGTGATCCGGAACAGTTTGTAGCTTATATTAGGGAGAACAAGTTAGCAATCTTTGATATAACGCCTTCAATGCTTCAATTACTTATAGATGCCGGATTGTTAGAAACGTACGATGGTGTTCATGTTCCAAGTAAGGTATTGGTTGGCGGCGAAGCGATTATGCCGTCATTATGGGAACAGCTAGTAGAGACTGATAAAATACAGTTTTATAATGTATATGGTCCTACAGAATGTACGGTTGATGCAACATGCTATCATATTAAAAAAGATAGTAAGAGAGTAACAATTGGGCGTCCATTGCCTAACATCCAAACTTATGTATTAGATAGAAATAGGTTGCCAGTTCCAGTTGGTGTGATGGGGGAACTTTATATCGGAGGAGCAGGTCTAGCAAGGGGGTACTTGAATCGTCCAGAGTTAACATCCGAACGATTTATTTCTCATCCATTCAAAGAAGGCGAGAGGTTATATAGAACAGGTGATCTTGTGAGATATCTTCCTGATGGTAATATAGACTACTTAGGAAGAATGGATAATCAAGTGAAGATTAGAGGATTTCGAATTGAACTTGGAGAGATTGAGTCGACCTTACAGGAGCATTACTTAGTAAAAGAGGCAGTTGTAATGGTTAGGGAAAATCAGTCGGGAGATAAGAGGCTGGTAGCTTATGTAGTGGGCGAAGGCAGTTTAGAAGAATGGCGAGAGTACCTTAAAACAAAACTGCCAATCCATATGATACCTTCCTACTTTGTCGAAATGAAAGAATTACCGCTAACCATAAATGGAAAGGTTGATCGGAAATCGTTACCTATACCAGATTATCAAGGAACAAAAGAAGGATACGTGGCCCCAAGAAATGAACGTGAACATAAGCTTTCTATCATTTGGGAACGTGTGCTAGGTTCAAAACGTATTGGTATGAATGATAACTTCTTTGAAATTGGTGGAGATTCAATTCTTAGCATTCAGATTGTCTCGCGCGCGAAGCAAGTTGGTTTACAATTGACACCAAAACAAATATTTGAACACCAAACGATTGCTGAGTTGGCGCAAGTAGTCAAAGAAGAACAAGGTGTACAAGCTGAACAGGGAATTATAACTGGAGAGACGATACTTACACCTATTCAGCAAAGGTTTTTTGCACAAAATCATCCTAACCCACATCATTGGAATCAATCCATGTTCTTTAGAACGAAAGAGAAATTGGACATAGGATCACTGGAAAAGGCGGCAGGTAACCTTCTACTTCATCATGATGCTCTGCGTTTAAGATATGAACGTTTATCTAATGGGGTTTGGAAACAGTGGAATGAAGGAATAGAAGAACAATTGATGCTTACTGTCATTTCATTAGACGAAGTGCCGGAAGCTGATTGGCATCAGGTTATTCAAAAAGAGATTAATGTTGCACAAGAAAGTTTGAATTTATATGATGGTCCGCTAATGAGAATGGTGTATTTTGATGAAGGTGAGCACGCTGGCCGATTATTTTGGACAATTCATCATTTAGCCGTGGATGGTGTTTCTTGGCGAATTTTATTGGAAGATTTGCAAACAGCATATACGCAAGTAGTCCAAGGGCAGAAAATTCAATTACCTATGAAGAGTACATCTTTTAAAGAATGGTCGGAGAAATTACATCATTACGCTGAAACGGGCCTATCAAAAGAAGTGCTACATTACTGGGAGGAGCAGGCTGAACAAGACGTAGTTAAATTGCCGGTAGATGGTACTATAAGTAATCCAGTAAGCGCAGTAACTGAGGAAATTACTGTGGTGTTAAATGAGAATGAGACCCGTATGTTATTGCAAGAGACTTTAAGCACTCACCGTGTCCAAATCAATGAAGTATTATTAGCAGCATTAGTACAAGCTACGGCAGCATGTACGGGGCAGCCGATATTGAGCGTAGATTTAGAGGGACATGGTCGAGAAGAGATTATTGAAGATGTTGATTTATCGAGAACTGTGGGATGGTTTACAAGTATTTACCCAGTTCATTTAAATATTACTAGTGCTAATACGCCAATTGAAGCATTAAAAGCAGTTAAAGAACAAGTTCGCAAAATTCCTAATAAGGGTGTTGATTATGGGGTGTTGCGTTACATGAACGCAACAATGTGTGAGCAATTAAGCTCCCAATATACACCGTCTATTAGTTTTAACTATCTTGGACAATTTGACCAAATGTTTTCTAGCGATGCAATGTTTATTCCGGAGAACGAATTTAAGCGTTTAGATCATGCTGCCGGTTCCAAGCGATCGCATGTAATTGATGTAATTGGGGTTGTAACGGATGGAAAACTTCAGTTCACTTGGGTATACAATGTTGGACAATTTGCCAAATCAACGATTCAAAGTATTGCACAGAATATGCTATATCAACTGAGTACATTGATTCAATTTTCAGATAGAGAATCTGCACTGACCATTTCGGATTTTACAATGGCTAATCTTAGCCAAGAAGGTTTGACAAATGTACTAAACAAAATGCATCGCGGAAAGAACAATCAGATTACTGATTTATATCCACTATCACCTTTGCAAGAAGGTATGATTTTCCACACATTGCATGACCAAGGGGATGAACATGTTGCACCGTATATAGTGCAATTGAGTTTTATGATTCGAGGAAAAATGAATATTCCTACATTTGAGCAGGCGTGGAAATCTGTAATTCAGCGGCATGAAATTTTTCGTACAGGATTTGTATGGGACGAAATTGAAGAACCTGTACAAGTGGTGTATGAAAATATCCCATTTAAAGTGAATAAAGAAGACTGGCGTACAATGACAAGTGAAGAGATAGAGGAAAAAAGAAAAGTCTTTTTGGCATTAGATCGAAAACAAGCCTTCCAATTTGATGAAGCACCATTGATGCGGGTAACAGTCATTCAAGAAGGTGAGGAAGAATATCGGATTGTTTGGACCCATCACCATATTTTACTGGATGGATGGAGTTTACCATTAGTATTTAATGAATTACTTACAGTCTATCAGAAGAGAATGAATGGAGAAGCTGTGAAGTTACCTAAGTCCTCACCATATAAGAAATATATCCAATGGTTAAGAGAGCAAGATAAGGAGCAGGCGGAACAATTCTGGAGAGAGAAGCTAAAAGGTTTTACTGCGCCAACTTTGCTGGGCTTAGAAAGTAAAGAGGAAGAAAAAGGTTACACAGAGAAGGTTACGTATTTATCAGAAGAGCAGACTCAAGCGTTACAAGGATGGGCGAAACGCAATAAACTTACTTTGAGTACAGTAATTCAAGGTGCATGGGCATATCTCATGAGCCGATATAGTGGAGAAAATGACATTGTTTTTGGTGTAACAAGCTCAGGGCGTTCTACGGAGATTATTGATGTTGAAAACATCGTAGGTCCTTTCATTACAACGTCACCGACGCGAATTCAATTGATGGATGATATAAAATTAATAGATTGGTTGCAGAAGATACAAGAGGAAGAGATAGAAAGAAGACAATATGAGTATGCTTCTTTGACAGAGATTCAGGGGTGGAGTGAAGTTCCTAGAGGAATACCGCTGTTCAATAGTTTATATGTGTTTGAAAATTATCCAGTGAAAGAGGAGTCTTCAGAAAATCTGGAAATTGGTGAATTGGAAGGGGTAGAACAAACCCACTACCCATTAGGGTTAGCTGTAGTTCCAGGAATCCAGTTATCGTTAAAGTTAATGTATGACCGTAGTAAGTTTAATAGAGTAACCATTGAACGAATGCTGGGTCATTTACACAAAGTGTTAATGCAAATGCTCAAAAACATTGATCAAAATCTATCGGAGCTAGTATATATTACGGAAGCTGAACAAAGAAAGCTATTGGAAGAATGGAATAATAATACTATATCCTATCCACGTGAGAATGCAATTCATCAACTATTCGAAGAGCAAGTAAATCGTACGCCTGACGCGTTGGCAGTGGTAGATGAAAAACAGCAACTAACATATCGAGAGCTGAATGAAAGAGCTAATCAATTAGCCCATCATTTACAGAAATGTGGAATTGGGACAGAGTCATTAGTTGGCCTCTGCTTTGAGCGTTCAGTTGAGATGGTTGTTGGTCTCATGGGAATTTGGAAGGCTGGAGCAGCCTATGTTCCATTAGATCCATCGAATCCGGAAAGCCGCCTACAATATATTTTAGAAGACACAGGAATTAAAGTGTTAGTTACAAATGAAGTATTACTAGGCTGGATTCCTAAAGACATTAAGACAGTTTGCCTAGATAGGGACCAAGCAATGCTTTCTCAAGAAAGCAAACTTTCACCAATATGTGAGGTAACAGGGGAAAACTTAGCGTATGTTATCTACACTTCTGGTTCGACAGGGAATCCAAAGGGAGCTTTAGTACAGCACCATTCTGTAATAAACCTATCATATGGTTTACAAAAAGAAGTTTTCTCACATGAGATACCTAGTAATATGCGCGTTGGTTTGAATGCATCAATTGCCTTTGATGTATCTATTCAGCAATTACAAATGCTGCTTTATGGTTCAAGTTTATATATTATTCCAAGTGAAGTTCGCACTAATCCAGAACAATTTGTGTCCTATATTAGGGAGAATAAATTGGAAATGTTTGATATGACACCTTCATTACTTCAATTACTAATAGATGGAGGATTGCTAGAAATAAGTGCTGATGTTCATGTACCAAGCAAGATATTGGTCGGTGGTGAAGCAATCATGCCGTCATTATGGGAACAGCTAGTAGAGACTGAAAAGATTGATTTTTATAACGTATACGGTCCTACAGAATGTACAGTTGATGCAACATGCTATCATATCAAAAAAGATAGTAAGAGAGTAACAATTGGATGTCCATTGCCGAACGTTCAAACTTATGTATTGGATAAAAATTTGTTACCTGTTCCAGTTGGTGTAACAGGTGAGCTATATATTGGGGGTGCAGGTATAGCGAGAGAATACTTGAATCGCCCAGAATTAACAGCAGAGCGATTCATCTGTCATCCATTTAATGAAGAAGAGCGTTTATATCGTACGGGAGATTTGGTTCGTTATTTACCTGATGGTAATTTAGATTACTTGAGAAGAATTGATAATCAAGTGAAAATTAGGGGCTTTCGTATTGAACTTGAAGAGATTGAAGCGAGTATAGAGAGGCATCCATTGGTAAAAGAAGCAGTAGTTTTGGCAACAGAGGATAAATTAGGAGAGCAGAGATTGGTTGCTTATGTAGTTGGAGATGGTAGTATGCATGAGTGGCGTGAGTATCTCAAGACACAAGTACCAAATTATATGGTTCCCGCACACTTTATTAAGGTAGACGAGATTCCTCTTACAACGAATGGCAAAGTTGATCGAAAGGCATTGAACAATCTAACTATTCATAGAGAAAATAACTTCTCTACACCAATCATTCCAAGGGATGAAATTGAATATCAGTTGATTAAAATCTGGCAGGATGTGTTACAGATAGAAGATGTCTATGTAAATGATGATTTCTTTAATAGAGGAGGACACTCTCTCCTTGTAATTAAATTAGTTTCAAAAATTAGGGAGAAGTTTGGAAAAGAGATTAAGGTGTCTACATTGATTAAGAATCCAACAGTGGAAGGAATCGCATGCCTTATTCGTGATAAGCATGATATGACGAAATCAGTAGCAGCGCTAGTTTCACTACAAGAATCAGAAAAAAGACCTTTCTTCTGCGTTCATCCGTTTATGGGGAATGTATTCTGTTACATTCAACTAGCAAGATTGCTTAAGAGCCATTGTTCATTTTATGGTTTACAGAATCCTCTTATAGAAAAGAAAGAAATTGACGAGTTAACTTTGCCGGAAGTAATTCAACTTTACATCGAAGAAATAAAACGTGTTCAGCCAGAAGGTCCATATCGTCTTGGAGGATGGTCTTTAGGCGGTGCGATTGCTTATGAAATCGCAACTGTACTAAGGAGTCAAGGTGAGGAAGTTGAGTTGTTGGTACTAATGGATACAAAAGTACCTTCAGAGCAGGATCATAAAACAAGGGAGGATATGCTCTCATATATATATGAGCATTTCATTCCTAGAGATTTTACTGAGCAGGAAGAAGGCCTCATCCATAAACAAGATATGCTTGTAGAGCGATTAATTATGGAAGGAGTACTCCCGCCTGATGCAGATCTTATCAATTTGAAGCAAGTTATCAATGCTCATAGGAAATGCCTGAATATAATGGCAGAGCATGATTTAATACCATACTCTGGAGAAGTTCTCTACTTTAGTGCTGAGGAAGGAAAAGAGTTGTTTACAGAATGGGGACCTTTATTAAAAGGTAGAGTAAATAAGTATTCAGTCCCTGGATCACATGAAGAAATAGTGGATTCACCTGCAGTTGAAAAAATAGCTATGTATCTACTAAATGAATTTGAAGGAATAATAGAGAAATCCATTTTATTAACGGAAAAGTAGAGAGTATAAAAGATGCAACGTAATGAACGAAAAGGGGAGACCAATACCTGCATATCAAGTGTAGGGAATAATGAATATATTAAGAGCATTACTTTTTAAGGGGATAATGTAAAAAGTAATTGGTAGAGGCATAGAAATCTTTGTAATAGAAGCGAATGCCTGATGATATTACTGAGGAAAGGTGCATATTTTCATTGATATGTAAATATGCACCTTTTCTATTGTATATGCAATTTAATAAAGTTAATTTGAATTTCCGTAACGTTCATATATGAAGTAATTCTTTAAAAAAGGACGTGATTTATCATACAAATTCAAGCTGTGAAAATACCAAAGAATATTGAAAGTCATTTGTTTAAGCAACTTAGTAACTTAGTTTCAAATGAGAAGAAAGAACGAATGAAGCGTTTATTAAATTCATGCGACATTAATAGGACCCTGATAGGAGATTTACTAATCCGATCTCTAATCTGCCAAAAGTATAAAATTAATAATGAAGAAATTAGATTTATATATAATGAGTATGGAAAACCTTTTGTTGAAAACTTTTCTGACTTTCATTTTAATCTGTCACATTCAGGAGAATGGGTGGTTTGTACTACTGCTAATTTTAATGTGGGTATTGATATAGAAAAGATTTCAGAGATAGAGGCTCTTAAATTAGCAAATGAATTTTTTTCAGAGGAAGAATTTTATGATATATCTAATATAAATTCTGATGAACAAATTAATTATTTTTATGATTTATGGACATTAAAAGAAAGTTATATAAAAACGATTGGAAAAGGGCTTTATACCCCATTAAATTCATTCTCTATAAAAAAAGAATCACGAACTTTAATTTCATACCAGAATATACCTAAAAACTTTTACTTTAAACAATATAACATTGATCCAAATTATAAGTTATCTGCTTGTGCAACAAGGGATGAATTTCCGCAAGAGATAATAATTAAAGACATTTATGCAATTTGCCAAAATATATACAAATTTGAAAGTAAGGAGAAAATCAATGCAGAAGACTAAACTTTTTTGCTTTCCACATGCTGGGGGATCTGCGTTTAGTTACGCAAAATGGAAAAATCACTTTAATCCATCTATTGAGGTAGTCCCGATAGAGTTAGCTGGCAGAGGATATAGAATTGAAGAAAACTTGTACCAAAGTATGGAAGAGGCAGTAAATGATGTCTACAATAAAATAGTTATGCAGATAGATGATTCGCCCTACATTCTATTCGGGCATAGCATGGGAAGTTTGATCGCCTATGAAGTAGCCAGAAAAATAAAAGATTCTAAAAACGTATCGCCTGAATTTCTTGTTTTGTCCGGTAGAAATCATCCAAATAGTAAAATAAAAAATATCCGACATAATCTTTCTAATGAGCAATTTAAAAGAGAAGTTATTGCAATGGGAGGTACACCATATGGGGTACTGCAATCAGAAGAATTAATGGAGATTTTTCTCCCTATTCTAAGAGCAGATTTTAAAATCGTTGAGACGTATATTCATGACAAAAATACACAACCATGTGATATTGATTTTCTTATATTTAATGGGGAAAATGATGAATTTACTACATATGATCAAGTAATAAAATGGGAACGATACACAAGTAAAACGTGTACTTTTCATTCTTTTGAAGGTAATCATTTCTTTCTAAATGAAAATATTGAAGAAATAGCAAATAGTATTAAAAGAAAGTTAGATTCTAAAAGATTATCAAATAGTTTTTAGAGTTTTATAAGTATGCTCATAGCTAACAAAGAAAAATATGAAAGATGAAAAATACAGGCATTGTTGAAATTTTATTGAATATATGCATAGAATCCTAAACGAACTGTTTAAAGGCAGAGACTCTAAGAAAAATGTATATGAATTAACTTTAGTTTAAGTTGGCTTTACCTATAATACCATCAAGATTCCTTATTATACTTAGTACAAAGTACACAACAGTTAGAGAGGCTGTATGTAAAGCAAATGAATATGTGAAGTGAAAAGGCCGACTCTTATAATTATGAGTGGGCCTTTTGGTTTTATGGATATCAAATTAGTGAGCAACATTTCAAAGGGTATCTTGTGATATAACTAAGTAGAATTTTTTAAACAAGGGGATGATGAGATGAATAAATTGAAGGGGAAAATTGCATTAGTAACAGGGGCTAGTAGAGGAATAGGCCGAAGTATTGCATTACATTTGGCACATGCTGGTGCGTTAGTCGTTGTTCACTATAGTAAAAGAAATGAAGAAGCAGAAAGTGTAGTGGATAAAATTAAACAAGATGGCGGTTCCGCATTTGCGATTCGTGCAGACTTAAGTACTTTTAATGGCATTAATAAGTTGTATGCAATGATGGATCAATCTCTTCAAAAATATATAGGTAATACTACATTTGATATCCTTGTAAACAACGCTGGAATTGGGCAGGTTTTAACATTAGAGGAATCTACAGAGGAGTCTTTTGATGAGGTTATGAATATTAATGTGAAAGCTCCATTTTTCATTATTCAGAAGGCTTTGCCACGTTTAAAAGATGGGGGACGGATTATAAATATTTCGTCTTTTGTCACAAGGGTAGCCTCCCCAAGTGTTTTTGCCTACAGTATATCTAAGGGGGCAATAAATACACTCACTCATACTTTAGCTCAACAACTTGGTGTTCGTGGTATTACAGTAAATGCAATTCTCCCAGGCATAATTAACACAGAAATGAATGCTGAGACATTGGGCAATCAAGATGGACAAAAATATGCTGCAGGTTTATCGACCTTTAATAGGTGGGGAGAACCTAATGATATAGCTGATATTGTAGGTTTTCTTTCATCATCAGACAGTCGTTGGATAACTGGTGAGTTAATTGATGCAAGTGGTGGATCTTGCTTATAATATTAGAGGAAAAGCCAACTTAAATTAAGTTGACTTTGCAATTCTATTATTTGTTTGTTAAACCAGTGAACTATGTACCATTTTTTAGTTCTTAGAATAGTCACCTTGAGATGGGGCCAAATGTAGTAAGTCAATTAGGGGAGAGAACTAATTATGCTTTAGTATGATTTATGATAAGTATAAATGGTAAAAAGCAATGAATATGCACAATTTCATATGTAAATAGGTACTTTTTGTTAACTCTTTTAAAGGGAAGGAAATGTATGAAATTATTATGATAGAATCAATTTGTATTAAATCGAAAGGGGATGAGAGTATGCTAAAAAGAATGATTATAGGAGTTTCATCATTATTAGTGGGAGCAACAGTTGGTTTAGCGACTGATGTATCCGCAGCACCTGCACCACCATTAACATCATTAAATGTGGTAAAAGTTGAATCTCAATTAGGCGGGGTTGAATTTATTGGTCCTAATAATTTAAGTACAGCTAAAGATCACGGAGGGAGCTATTTATACATTTATACAAATGAAATGGGATATGGTAGAAATCCAATTGCTCAAATGAGTGGTCAAAAACTAAAAAAAGTAGATTCTAAGATGATTGATATAAATGGGGATAGAACAGTGGATGGATGGGAATATAAATGGGATGCTTCAGGAC
>NZ_WEII01000056.1:0-31041 GCF_009183805.1 Bacillus sp. B2-WWTP-C-10-Post-4
GGATTTGAAAGTAAATATTGTAATTAACGAAATATCGATAAAAATGGGGGATGCTAAATGAAATATATGCATCATAACATGATCGTTATGCTAACAATTTTTTTATTTATTGCGGCTTGTTCTAATGGAGAAAGAATAAAAGATATATATGATATTAGGTCAGATGATTTTAAGAAATATACTGGGACATACGTTGGTAATAATTCAGATGTGGTTGCAATTGTTAATCATTTACCCGGTGGTGGAACAGTTCAAAGTATAAGTTTAGAAAATGAAAATATAAAAGTGAACTATGGCGCAAAAGAAAGTGGGGCTCTTACAGAAGAAATGATTGAGACGTATTGGTTTGATGAGAAGGATACGATGAAGAAGAATTTTTTCTTTAATGCTATATATTTAGTGATTTTAGTGCCAAATGCAAAAATTTATGAGTTTCAGGTAGAGAATAAAAACTTTAAGATAACGAGGGAAGAAATGTTATCAATTTTGCATAGAATATTCGATGATTTTCCAAAAGAAAAAGATATATGGGATAAAAATAAAGTTATAAAGTTCTTTAACGGCAATGAAGAAAAAATTAAAATGCTTGTGGAAGATAAAGATTTTCGGAAATCTTTATTTGCTAAATATCCAGTGAGCCAGTTGAAATAATGGAGGGGAGAAGATGGAGTTAGTATACAAAATTTCTTATCATAGAATGCAGGACCTTTATTACAATTTTTGAAAGAAGACATTCCGTACATCCCGCATGTAACAGTCGGAAGAAAAGAAAGTGCCAAATTAGCTGCTGAAGTAGTGAAGGAGATTCCTAGTTTTCATGGGAAGTTAAATTGTGTGATTGATAGAATAAGCGTGGAGCGAATTAAAGAGAACGGGGAATCAATTATTGAATTTGAAGTGCCATTTTTAAAAAGCTGACAAAAGTCAGCTTTTTATTTCGTAGCATGAAGTAATGCACCAATTGCACCGCTATTACCACCATCTTGTAAAAAGATTGGTGTTTTATTTTGATATTCGGTGTAGCTACTTATAATATGTTGAAGTTGTACGTTATTACATAAAGTCGAACCAATATAAATAATATGTTTAATGTTTTTTGTTTCAGCGAATTGAAGGCTTAATGCAGTAACGACTTCACCGACAAGTCCTTGTATAGTAGCAAGTATGTCTGAGCTATTATATTTCGATTCTGAAATAGCGGCTTTACCAAAATTGCTAGCAGTTAAGTTATTATCGATAGGGGAAAGAATACCACTATAAATATCTCCAACCGTAATATCTAGTTCTTTTCTAGATCCTACTTTTGTTAGAGGGATTACATCTTCAAAATGATTTGTATTTGTTAACAATTTTGAAAGTCCCATAATAGTCCCACCGCCAACTCCGGTTCCACCAGCGCGAATATATTGTTCATTATAAACATAATGGATAGAAGTACCTGTACCGATATTGGTTAAAATAAAATTGTTTATAGTGTGTTTTTCTTCTTTTAATATGTATTGGACACCTGCAAGAGTAGATTCAAATTCGTTTAGCTCTATTATTTTATATGAACCTGTAAGCAGATGCTGTAATAGTTTCGATTTACCACCCGTAATACATATTTGTTTTATGCCATTGTTGTTTTTAATCCAATCTATTATTTTATGTTGTTCATGTGAATAAAATTTTTCAAAAGTTAATAGCTTTTTTTCGTTAAAATAAGCTATTTTCGTTAATGTGCCTCCAGCATCGATACCGATAGTACGTTCCATTTTCCTGCTCCTAACTACGTAATATGTTTTCCTATTTACTTAATTGGTTGAGAATAGATATTTCCAACTGATATAAGGAACACTTTAATCTGCTTGATATATTAATAGTTTTTCTATAGTTACAATAGGCTGGTCGTTTACAGTTGCAATACCTTTACCAAGAATAAAACCTCGGCGATTGCGCGTTAGCTCATAATGTAAATCAAGTTTATCACCGGGATATGCTTTTCCGTGGAATTCAACTCCATCTAAAGAGGAGAGAAATCCTAGTCCTTCAGAATCACTTGTATGTACAAATGCACTAAGCTGGGCAAGTGATTCTACAATTAACATATGAGGCATATGTTTTTGACTATCATTTATAAACCATTCGTTATTTGTAATGAGTTTATATCCTGTAACGGATTCACCTTGTTTTACATTTGTTACTTTATCAATCATTAAAAATGGATAACGATGGGGAAGCGTGTCTTTAATATGCATATGAAAGTACCTCCAATTAATAATACCCCTGCTAAAGTTAAGCAGGGGAGTGGGAACTAATTTTTAACTAATTCATCTACTTTTTCAAGGACGAAAATGCCGCTATTTCTAATATTTTCAACAACTTGTTGCAATACTTCTTTATCTTGAACGAGTGCAATACGTACGAAGCCTTCTCCATGAGGTCCAAATGCATGACCAGGTGTAACAACGACATTCGCACGATCCATTAATGCATAAGCGAAGTCTAGAGAAGTCCATCCTTGTGGAATTTCAGCCCAGACAAACATACTACCAGCTGGCTTATCGACATTCCAGCCAAATGCTCGGAATCCATCGACTAAAGTATCTCTCCGTTCTTGATAAATATCGCGGTTTTTCTCACAAAATGCAGCGCCATTTCTTAGTGCTACAGATGCCGCTTTTTGAATTGGTAAAAATACACCGTAATCGGTATTAGATTTAAATTGAGTAAGTGCACGAACAATTTCTTCGTTTCCAATCATATATCCAATACGGCTACCTGCTAAACTATAACTTTTTGACAAAGAATTGATTTCTACACCAACTTCTTTAGCACCAGGTACAGAGAGAAAGCTAATTGGCTTATTACCATCGAAATAAAATTCAGCATAAGCAAAATCATGGACAACGATAATATTATGCTTTTTCGCGAATGCGATTACTTCTTTAAAGAAATCTTCATGAGCCATTGCTGGAACGGGATTCCCTGGGAAGTTTAAAATCATCATCTTTGCTTGATCGGCAATTTCTTCAGGGATGACTTCTAAGTCTGGTAAGAAATCATTCTCTTTCTTTAAAGGCATGTAGTAAGATGTTGCACCAGCCATTTGAATACCTGTTTCATAAGCTGTATATCCTGGATCAGGAACTAATATAATATCACCTGGATTTGCATAAACCATAGGTAAATGAACGAGCCCGTCTTGTGAACCCATTAACAATAAAACTTCTTTATCCGCATTTAATAAAACGTTATGAGTGTTGTTGTAATATTCAGTTACAGCTTCGTGAAATTCTTGAATACCTGATAATGTATACCCGTAGCTCTCTTTCTCACTCGCTGTATGTACCATTGTTTCTCTTACAAAATCAGCGGGCGGCATATCAGGATTTCCGATGCTCAAATCAATCATATTATGACCTGCTGCAATTTTTTCTTTTTTATAGGCTCCTAATTCACTAAATATAGAAGATTGGAATGCTTTCATTCTAGTTGCTAACGTGTAAGTCATCAAAACCCCTCCTAAAAACAGTGCTTTCATTCTGCGTTTTTAATTATTCTGAAAACACATGTTTACATTTTATCATTTTTTTATGAAAATTAAAACGATTGACAAATTTAGAGGAAGGATTAGCCTATTTTGAAAAGTAACGATGTAAATAGCGTAGATATATTAATTGAAATGTGTATTATATGATTCATTTTATATAACTTAAGGTATTTTCTAGCTTTTATTAAGTATATTTCTCATGTTTTGAATGAAAAAGAATACGAAAACAAGGGCTATTTTTGCGGACGATTTCTAAAGTGAAATAACGCAGAAAATATTTTCTGCGTCTCCTCTGAAATGTAATCATTTCTTTTTATATGTGCATAATTTTTCGGCTGTCAAAAAGTATACATTTAATGTACCGTCGGCAACTTTTAAAGTTTGGTCCGATGTAAATGAATTACCATAATCAATGTGATATACATTAGAATTTTTGACAAATGAGCCTTTATATAAATCGTCTTTATTCTTTGTTGTTTGCATTTCTACTAAATTTTGCACAATTTCCTCTTTATTTTCTTTTTTGACAACTGTTTCAAATTTATAATATACAGGGCATTCACCTTTTTTATTGTCAACGACTTCCCAAGAACCGTATATATCGTTATTGCTGCATCCACTAAGTAGGATGATTAGTATAGGAATTGTAAGTAGAACCTTTTTCATTTTGTGCTCCTTTCTTTTAAATTTGAATAAACGTGCGAATACGATAGGGATATTATAATAAATAAAGTTTAAATTTTTTTAAAGAATTATTTAATTTCATATAAAAATTTAGGAGAAATTAAATAAGCATGAATCTAGTGTAAAGTCAGATTCATGCTAGTACTATAGCCTATGTTATGTCTTTTTTGAGGATAAATAAAGAGGAAAGCAGAATCACTATTCCATTTAATATATATACGCTTGCGGTCATAAAGGCTAACGTACCTGCGCCAAATCCTGCTTTATCGAATATAGAAGCAAATGTTGCGATAGTCAAAAAGATAATGGGAGTCAGTAGTAAAAATATGAAACCTGCCACGATTCTTTTTTTAAAACTATGTCCAGATAAGGAAATGGCTAAAAAGTTTAGGATGCTAAACAGAGCAATTGCAAAGAGCAGGACAATAAATACTTCGATGCCATCAGACATTTTACCACTCCTTTTATAAAGAGTACTTTTTATAATCTATTCGAAATAAAAGGGGGATACTCCTTTAGGTAATTTCAATAAACGTAATAAATAGGCGTATTATAAAACAAAGAAGTATGGATTCAATATTAGACCCATACTTCTTTGTTTATTTTATAAATTTGCAGATTGCGAATGCTGTTTTTCATAATGTTTCTGCTTAGAAAGGGAAATAGAAATAATCAATAATGAAACGACTCCAAAGATGAGAACCATATATTGTAACCCAATTGTATCTAAGAAGAAGCCTGTGCCAAGTAAGACGATTTGGAACATAACCCTCTCAAACATATTACGGAATGAGAAGAGGCGACCGTGATAACTTTTTTCCACTTTCGTTTGGAAAATCGTCGACATAATAGGGAAGAAGCAGCCAACACTAAACCCAAACAAACCAAATGATGTAAGAGCCATCCATTTTATATCGCTAAAGAACAATGACAGATGTGCAAAAGCAGTACAAACTGCGAAGAAATATAGTAATTTTTCAGGTTTGAAATGATCAGATAGACGTTTAATTACGAAGGCACCTAACATAAATGCGATACCTTCAATTGTATATATGAACCCTTTAATCGTAGGATCATGTTGCATTTCGCTAATGTTAATAACCATTAAATTAAACCCAGCTATAAATAATAGAGGGATGATACTTAATATAAGTGCTGTAAAAGCAATAGGAATTCCTTTTAAAATACGAAATACTTCCATAAAGCTATTATCTTTTGCAGCTTGTTTACTTGGTGTTGTTGATTTCTTGTCTTCGAATTGTAGGAAGAAAGTCGAGAGGAATAATAAGGCGTATGCTGCCATTGAGAAGGCATACATGTACTGTAAACTCATCACAACTAATAGAATTCCACCTAGTGAAGTGCCTGCAATACGAGCAATTGTACCAACATTCATATGTACACCGTTCATTTGTAATAACTCATGCTCACGTACGATGAGTGGAATTACAGATTGTAATGCAGGGAAATAAAATGCTGCTGAAATTTGAAGAGCAACCATAAATGCGATCATAAATGCGATACTTTCAAATTGAATAGCAAAAAACATGAAAATAACACTTAAAACTCGACCAAACCCAGCGTAAAGAAGAACTTTTTTCTTTTCATACTGATCGATGACACGGCCAGCCATAGGTCCAACTAGAACACCGGCTAATAGTCCGATAAATAATATAACTGATTTCATGAAATCAGAAGGGACATATTTTTGCATAAATTCAAGGTTGCCAAGAATACCAAGCCATAATCCTAGACCTGCAATAAACTCCCCAATTAGAACAATCCAAACGTTTTTATTACGCCACATAACATAAAACCTCTCCGTCTTTTAAAATGAAAAACTCGTATATAAAACCTCCTTATTTATGCATTATTTTCATACGAACTTTTTTAGAGTCAGAGTCTATATTACGTGTTTCATAATTGGATTTCAATCTTTTTGATTTGTCAAAAATTTGATGTGTTAATTGATGAAATAAGTGAATCAAAACGTAAAAAATTTATGATTAAAGCTAATAGAAAGTAAGGATACATATAAAAAAGCAAGAACGTATAACTACGCCTCGCTTTTCTCAAGTACAAAATTAAATATTAGATTCACTTAGTAACATTTACGCTCTTGTCCAATAGCTAAAGCGCTAAAAGATAGTGGGCCAACAACTTCTGCACTTGCACCACTAGTAAGGTTTTCAACAGTTAATGAATATTCGTGTGTTCCACTGCTAACGTTTTGATCTATAGCTTGAAATGTTTGTACGTAGAATTGTTCAGAATCTGTAGATTCAATACCTACTTGTGCATTAAAAATTTCAATGTTATCACGGAAAATTCGGAATAAAACTTGTGAAGTCTCAGTTATACCTTCTACACCAATTGTAGCGATTAATTCTACTCGATTATTACGTGAATCTCTACTTGAAATTCTCAATTTCAAATTTGCTAAAATTGCTTTATTTGGAGAAGCTGGGATTGCAAAAGTTGTTTCACCAGTTTTACTTATAGGCTGAGTAGCTTGGTAATCAATGATATGAGTCATATTCTTCACCTCCTCATATACTAGAATATGAAAATAGTGAAGAATTAGCTTGGACAAATACTGGATTATTTAATAGAGTCAACAATAATTATTGAAAAGAAGAAATTCACATAAAAGCATTAAGAATATATCACAATAAGATGATATTTTTCTTAATGCTTTTTGTAATTAAGCAGAATATTCTTCTTTACGTACTTCAAAAAATTCATTACGTCGCAAGTAATTATAAATTTTCTCTGAAACCTCTTCTTCTTCAGACACTAAGAAACGATGATCAAAAGCGTAGAAAGATTGACCTTTAATTAATTTTACGTAATACATATTAAACGCCTCCTGACACTAGATTATTACTTGCTTCATATTATGATGGCCTATATGTCTGCTAAAAATACTTGGAGTTTCAAAGGGGATAAGTAAAGGGATAAAAGAGCTTACAATTCTGTAAGGTTTATGTCACCTTTTTCGATAGTTTGTATTTACCAATTTCTTCTATAATGCAAATGGGTTACATAAAATAAGGGGGTAAAAAGATGGATGAAATACTTGGAGAAGTTGTAGCTGGTATTTGTGAATTTGTAGTGGAAGTAACAGCAGATGCTATAGGAAATTTAGTTTCTGGAAATGATGAGGAAAAAGAAACATTATAATAATTTGTAAAAGAATAAAGTTGATCAAATTATAAAGTCTGATTTCTAAAGGGAAATCAGCTTTTTTATTTTTTACATTATATTAACTTAATTTGAATATTCATTTGTTATCATATTTAAGAAGCCTATATAAGGAGGTGAATAAACAAATATGTCGAATTCAGGGCCTGATTTATCTGTTTCTCGTTTGATTGTGGTAAATATAGAAGAAAAAGAATATCATTTTATTGTTCGTGAACATCCGATTGTAGGGAAGTTTATATCGCTATTTGAAAATGGGAAAGAATACGGTTAATAGATAAACAAATCGCTAATAAAGATAAATTTATTACATCGGAGCTTACTAAGTTAGATTATTTTAATATAGATGTTTTATATCTTACACCTGGGTGGATATGGATTGGTATGGATCAATTTGGTTTACATGCTCGTGAGGCTACTTATAACGAAGTAGATGTTATTATGAAGTTGAAAGAGGATTTATATTATATAGATATATACGAAGAAATAAAAATGTAGTAAATATTTATTCAGGTTAGGGGGGAAGTTCCCATAGCCTTTTTTTGTTTAATAATAAAATGCAAAATTATATTATTTTAATGAAAGGTAAATATGATAAGAAGTGAGATGAAAAGAGGATTTGAAAATACATTAAGAGAATTGTAATAATTATATGAGTCGTATATGTAAATAACAATAGAAAGAAGATGATAATATGAGTAAAGAAGAGCTTGTGAAAAAACAGTTTGGCAGCAATGCAGATAAATATGTAAATAGTAAAATACATGCTAAAGGACTGGATTTACAATATGTAGTTCAACAAGTTGAGTCTCGTCATAATAATCGTCTTCTTGATGTTGCTACTGGTGGCGGGCATGTGGCAAATATGTTAGCACCTATGTTTGAAGAAGTAGTTGCACTTGATTTAACAGAACAGATGTTAGAAAAAGCAAAAGTTTTTATAAAGCAGAATGGTCATGAAAATGTATCTTTTGTAGCAGGAAATGCAGAGAATTTACCATTTGCAGACCATTTTTTTGATACAATTACATGCCGGATTGCAGCCCATCATTTTACGAGTCCGGCTCAATTTATTTATGAAGTAAATCGTACGTTGGAGGATAATGGATTATTCATCTTAATAGATAATGTTTCGCCAGAAAATAATGAATATGATACATTTTATAATTTTATAGAAAAAAAGCGTGACCCAAGTCATGAACGAGCTCTAAAAAAGACAGAATGGCTTACTTTATTAGAAAAAAATGGTTTGCAAATGCAGTCATGTCTTACTTTTGATAAGAAGTTTGATTTTGACTGGTGGTGTAATATGATGGATGTCCCTTTACAAAAGCGTGAAAAATTAACAGAATGTATGATGAAAGCACCAAACGAAATGAAGGAATATTTTAATATTCAATTTAAAAATAATAAAGTAGAATCGTTCTATACTGAAATGGCTATGTTTATATGTAAAAAAAGTATAACGTTAAAAAGATAAATGTGTTGCAGTCTTTCTGAAGTACGATATACTTAGTACAGAGAAACTGAGAATTGAGGAATAGTTATAATGATTCGTGTACGCATTGAAGGTACTGAGGAAGAAATGCTTGAATTTATGGGGAAAATGCCAGACATTCCTGGATTTGAAAAGACACATATGAGAGAGCCGAGAAAAGGAAATAACCCGAAATACGATTCAAGTAAAAATGTACTTGCATATTTGTCTTATAAAAAGATTGAAGTCGCCAATAAATAGGCGGCTTTTTTAGTTTGCGCTGTTTCACCGCCTTGTCTTTTTCACATAATAATAATAGTAGATTATGCTGAAGAGGGGTGAGAATAGTTAATAAGAAAATTATCTTTTTTGGAGACTTTGGTATTGATGACGCCGTAGCGTTAATTTATGCAAATAAAACATGTAAATTAGATATTCTAGGTATTGTTGCTGAGTACGGGAATGTATCACGAGATATTGTTACGGAAAATGTTTATTTTTTAGAAAGGTACTATGCTACACAAGTGAAAATTATTGAAGGTGCGAGTAGACCGATGACAGCTGAAGAGCCTTTGTTTTTCCCTGAAATCCACGGGGATCACGGTTTAGGTCCTATTATTCCACCTGAGATGAGAATTTGTAAACGAGAAAATTTTTGTGAATTAATCAAATTAATCGAACCTTGTCCAGAAGATATTATAATTGTGGCGACAGGGAGACTAACGACGCTTGCTACGTTATTTTTATTGTATCCAAATATAATGGATCGTATTTGTTCGTATTATATAATGGGCGGCGCTTTCCTATTTCCAGGTAATGTTACACCTGTATCTGAAGCGAATTTTTATGGTGATCCAATTGCAGCAAATATTGTTATGAAATATGCGAAAAACGCTAGCATATACCCGTTAAATGTAACACAGGGCGCGCTTATAACACCTGAAATGGCCAATATAATAGATAAACAAGGAACTGGACAGGCGAAACTCATTAAACCAATGATTGATTTTTATTATGAGAACTTTTATAAAAAAGAATATCCGGGTATTGGTGGAAGTCCTATACACGATTTACTACCGTTTATCTCGTTTATAAATGACAGTATTTTCGAATATAAAAAATCGGCAGTGTGGATTAGTACGACAAATGATGTGACTAGGGGCCAAAGTGTAGCAGACTTTAGAAAAATAGCTGAGCCAACAAGGTTTGATGATCGGCCGATTCAAAGAATTGCTGTTGGTTTTAACTATGCAGCTTTTAAAGAAGAGTTTATGCGAACAATATTGAAGCCAGATTGTCCTTAATGTGTGTAATAACAAGTCGGATAAATCGTTAGTTCAAAAAAGGTTTAATCTGTGTGTATTATTCTCAAAAATCTTAAAGTTGAACAACATGAATAACTTATGAAAAATGTCACATAACTAATGGTAAGCAATTGTTTCTAATTATATTTTGATTGGTGAAATGTAAAGGAGGTTATTATATGATTTGGTCTTTAATCGTCGGTGGTATATTAGGGTGGCTTGCGAGCTTAATTACTGGAAAGGACGTACCTGGTGGTGTAATAGGTAATATTATTGCTGGTATTATCGGTTCTTGGGTTGGTTCGAAATTACTTGGTAGTTTTGGTCCAGTCATTGGCGGATATGCAATTATTCCAGCTTTAATCGGTGCGATTATTTTAATTTTCATCGTAAGCTTCTTATTACGAGCAATGCGAAAATGAATGTAAGGACTGTTTACATTTGTAAGCAGTCCTTTTTATATGTTATGCTAGTATTATACAATCAGGAGGTGTCAGCATTGAAAACATTCACAGTAAATTTCCATCAAGAAGATAATGCTAAAGCGACAACAGTACATAAATTAAGTGAAGAGGACTTTAACAAAGCAACAGAAAAAGGCACTCGTCATCTATTTGATTTAGATACAAACGTTGGATTCTTCGTATTCTTTGATGCAGAAGATGCAGAAGGAAACGATCAATACTTAATGTTACAATACGAAGGTGATCATGAAGAGCCAACTGCGTGCTACGGATTTGATTTAAAACTATACTATCAATTTTTAGCACTGTACTTAAACGATCTTGAGTTCCAAGGTGAAACAGATGAGGAAGAGGAAGAATACGGTCCAATTCATCATTTAGCGCATTTACTTTATCATATTGTTGAAGATGGTAAATCAATCGAAGTGTAATATACATATTTGAAGCTGCCCTTTTTGGGCAGCTTTTTTATATGACATTGGAATGGTGTACTGTGAGCTAAATAAAGTGAAACTTTAATCAGTGGGGGTTTTGTTCATCCTCACTGATTATCAGCCCTCACCAATCGGGCTTTTACGGACAGCAGGCCCCCACCTAACTTCTTTGTTTCCGCTGAATTTTGAGGTGGGGATCTTACTGCCCGGTAAATAGCGGGATAAAATTTATTTATTACCTTCATGTTAGCATCGTAAAACACCTGTTATAATGATTGTAATTAAATTCATGGAGGCTAATTTTATGCTTGTAGATGTAAAAGCTTTTATTAAAGCTGCAGGTTTAACATGTATTTCATCATTAAGTGGAGATAACACGTTTGCTTATAATTTTGAAACTGTAAAAAATACTATCGCTACATTTTTTAAGAAGCTAAGATTTACCGTATAATTTTATTTTAACCAGTAGGAAAAGAGTAATCACTTCCTACTGGTTTTTTTCTGTTTCAAGGAGCTGTTGTGAGAGCATGTTTTAAGTTATAGATAGAGGATATTATCATTGAGAAGAGAAGGTTTAAATAAGGAGATGAAAATGGTTTCGTTTATCAGGAGGTAGTTACTTCGGATATAACAGACTTGGTTACTTTTTAGAAACAGCTTTTGTAATATATTTTGTACAAGCTTTTGGAGAGAGTGAAGCACTGACTTTTTTGGAACAAACATAATTTGAAAAGTAGTGTAATGGGTTGGTTAACGAAATGAATAAGATGCAATAGGGGGTAAAGGTGATGAAAATATATTTAAAAATAGTTATGTTATTTTTGGTGTTTACATGTATGTTTGCGCTAGCCGCATGTAAAGAGACAGACGAAAAAAAGGAAACAAATCCAACCTCGGAAAATAATAAAAATGAACAAAGTAATTTTTCAGAAGAACAGAAAAATCCTGAAGCAAAACCAAGCAATGAAAAAACAACAAAACCATCGCCTGACCCAGATTCGAAAAATAGAACACTTAATCAAAAATCAATTAACCACGTTAAAGATTTGTTTGAACTCGCAAAAGAAGGAAAAGTACCTAATGTACCATTTGGAGCCCATACAGGGGATATTGAAGAAATTGAAAAAGCGTGGGGGAAAGCAAATAAAACCGAATATACAGGGAACGGAATGTACGCAACTTTTACAAATAAAAATATTGTTTTCGGATTTAATAAAGGGTCACAAGTTTTTGATGTACGCTCATATCATGCAGAACTAAAATTGATTACATTACAAGAAATTGAAAAAGCATTAGGAAAACCATCTTCAGTTAAAGAGAATGGTGAAGATAAAATATATGTATACAAAGTAAATAACCAGTATGAGCTGAAATTTGTCATTCCAAAATCGACTGGTAAGGTAGATCATATTTCTGTATTTTCACCAGAGGATAGTATTAATAAAATGGCAGGATAAGAAATTAAGTGATTTCAAAAACACCTCACTTTCCTTAAATGAGGTGTTTTTAGTTGTAAATAAGGAACGTCTCTTGCCATATAAAACATACTTTCATACGCGAAATACTTCACTTTTGTTTTTTAATATTCATCCAATAAGAAATATTGATCTACTGAAAAAGTAGTAACCTATAAATTATGTGTAGGCTGGTTCGTGATTTTTTTACGTTCTAAATTTTGAACAAACAGTGCTTGAACAATACCTCCAATTAATAAGAAACTAGCACAAATATAAAACAGCATACTTCCATTTAACTTACTTAATAAAACTGCACCAATAACTGGTCCGCACGTTCGAGATATATCCCAGTGTATACCGTAAATTGAAAAATATAAACCACGTTTATTGTGAGGTGCAATTTCTGAAACGAATCGTAATAAGTGGTTTAGAGCAATACTTTCTCCAATGACTAAAAAGAGTAAGGTGAAGAATAACGACAATATCGTCGTTGAATAACTAAAGCCAACTGCAGCTATTGTATAGCAGGCGTAAGAAATAAGGATGATTTTCGCCATAGAAAATCGTTCAGACCATTTTACGAGGAAGATTTGTAGTATGATTTCCAAAATGGCTTTGCATGTTGAAATAAATGCGAGTATGAATACAAGATTAGGAAATACATGTTCTGCAAAAATACGATAATTCGTCTCAGTTTGTGCATAAAAAAAGCTAATAGGAAGTGTAGAAACCATAAGACCGAATATAGCATAGTGTTTAAAAATAAATTGCTTTGGTGAACTTGCCTCAACTGTTTGTTTCGACTTACTCATAGGTGGAACGGTTTCTGGGAGCTGGGTCCAAACAACAACGGCATATATCGTAAGGGTTACACTTTGCACGATAAATAAATATTCTGGGTGAGTATTATAAAAACATGCACCGATTAAAGGGCCGACTACGGATCCAATTGCTCCCATCGTTTGTAGGAGAGCAAAAATTTCTGCTTGCTGCTCTTGTTTTGTTAAATCAGCAATTTGTGCACGCTGAGCTGGAATGTATAAGGAACGGCCAATACCATTAATCACATATAACAGTGCAAATATAAAAACGGATTGAGCGAAAACGAAACTGCCGATTGCAACACCTTGTAGTAATAATCCGAGTAACATAATCTTTTTTCGGCCATATTTATCAGTAATTCCTCCAGCAATAAGTGTAAATAAAATGTCTGAAAGTGGCTGTAATCCGAAAATTAGCATAGTTATTATTACATTGCCGTTTAACATTTTATTGACGTAAATAATCATAATGAGAGCTAACATAGATTCAGTCGTTCGGGTTAATAATTCACCACACAATCTAATAAAAATAGGTTTATTGTAACGAAGTAAGAGATAATTCAATATTAATTCCTCCTTTCTATATTGAAATGATAAGATGAAAGGAGAGTTGGAAAAAGGGTAGAGACTATAGGGAGGATTTTTCACCTTTTAGGGGGAGTATGATGTTTATTTTAGATCAATACATTGAACTATGGATTGCTTATGGAAAAGGAAAAAAAGAGGGAGAACGATTGGAAGTAACAGTGCAAAATATATCTGGTACATTATTTTGTACAGAGCGCAATAGTAAGTTAATTATAAAAAAATTAGATGAGTTAAATTGGATCAAGTGGTTTCCAGGTCGCGGCAGAGGAAATCGGTCTAAGTTAATATTTCAAAAGCACCCGATATCTTTAATTTTAGATAGAGGAAAAGAAATAACGAAAAAAGGGGATGTGAAAAGCGGAAGTATATTTGTGGAACGCTATAGCTCACATTTTCCATCAGTAAAGGGAGAATATCATTCCTGGGTGGATTCAATATTTGGTCATAAGGTTGAAATGACATCTGAAGGGAGAAGAGATGTACTCCGGTTGCAAGTACAAATGAATTTAGATATCACATTAGATCCTGTATACGCTACAATGCGCTCAGAATGCCATATGGTAAAACATATATTCGACACACTCGTGTATGTAGACGGTAATACAAACATTATAGAGCCAAGACTTGCATTTCACTGGGAATATAATGACGCTGAAAAAATATGGACGTTTTACTTACGAAAAGGAGTTCACTTTCATAATGGAAAACAACTTACTGCACATGATGTTATATACTCGTTGAATCGATTTATAAAGCTGGAAAATAATGCACACGCATGGATGTTACAACACGTTGAAAGTATCCGTTCAGTGGATGACTACGTTTTCGAAATTCAATTACATACAGAAAATCGAATGTTTTTACATATGCTAAGTGCAGAACAGTGTTCTATCGTGAATGAAGATGAAGCAGGAGGGCTAATTGGAACCGGGCCTTTTCAATTATATAAAAGTAATGAAAATCTGTTCATTTTAGAAGGACATCCTTTATATTTTCGTGAAAGACCTTTTTTAGATCGTGTTGAGTTGTGGAATGTAGAACAAGGTGTAGGTACATACGATGTTTTAGTAAAGGCGCAGTATAAAGATAAAGAAAAACATAATAAAGAATTGTCTCGGCTTGAGTCGAACGTGACATATATAACATGTAATCTTACGAAAGAAGGACCAATGCAAGATGAGTTATTTCGGAAAGCGTTATATAACATCATTCATGGTTATACAATCGTTCAAGAACTCGGCGGAGAACGTGGAGAAGTGGCAAAAAAACTAATATTAGCAGGTGAAAGCATTGTAGAGATTGAGGAAGATGTAGAAAGTTTAATTAAAAGGAGTACTTATCATAATGAAGTGCTACAACTCTACACATTTACAGGACGAGATCATGTTGAAGATGCACAGTGGATACAAAAAGAGTGTGCGAAATATGGGATTCGTGTAGAAAATAATTTTCTTGATATAGAAGAGCTATTGGAAGTAAGTACGATACAAAAGGCCGATATGATGCATGATAGTGCCACAATTAGTGAACGAATAGAAGATAGTCTATTATATATGTTTCTTACAAAAAATAGTTTTATTCATGGACAAAGCAGCATGGACTTTCATGAAAAGCTGTCTCCTTATTTTAGACAAGAAGAATTAGAGAAAAGAGTTACACTGTTACGTGATATCGAGGATACTTTGTTACGTCAAATTCATATTATTCCTTTATATCGTAATAAACAAGAGGTAAGTACACATGAAAAAGTTCAAAATATAATGATTAATTCACAAGGTTGGATTGATTTTTATAATATTTGGTTTAAGTCTTGATATATAAGGGCTTTTGCACATTTTCATAAGGTGTGTAAGAGCCTTTTTTGTATGTAGGAATAGGTTTGTTTTACACATTGTTACGCTACTTGTGATAAAAGTTTATTTACAGCGTAACAGTGTTATGTTACATTATTATCAGGAAGGAGTGTTATACAGTTGAGTACAGATTTAATTTCAAAAAAAGATTTATTAGAACTAACTGGTATTTCATATGGACAGTTATATAGGTGGAAAAGAAAAAATTTAATTCCGGAAGATTGGTTTGTACGAAAATCAACGTTTACAGGTCAAGAGACATTTTTTCCGAAAGAAAAGATATTAGAGCGTATCGATAAAATCCAAACGATGAAAGAGGATTTATCACTTGATGAACTAGCTAACATGTTTTCACCGAGTGTGAGAGAAATTCTTTTAACAAAGGAAGACATTTTACGCAAGGGGATTGCATCAGAACCAGTTTTACAATTTTTCATAGAACAAACGAATAAAAGAGCAGATTTTCAATTTGTAGATATTCTTTATGTGTGCATGTTAGAAGAATTACTGCAATCAGGAGAGATTAGTTTAGAAGAAGGAAAAATGGTCTTGCAAGTTTTACGTGAAAATTATGAAGCAATTAAACATAAAACTTGTGACTTAATTATTGTCCGAAAGTTAGGGATTTCTACATGTTTATTAGTTTCAAACGTGGACGATTTAATTTTTGAAAAAGGCACCAAAATCGTTTTACGCGAAGCGATTATGAAATATACCGAAGCATTAAAAACTAAATTGTTGTAGTGGAGGAGAAAGTATGCGTACAGATAATTTGATTATAAATGGTTACGGTTCATCGAATGGTGGCGAGTTTCATAAAGTGCAATTAAACGGAAAAGGAACTGTGAATGGAAATGTTGAATGTGAGCAATTTGAATGTAACGGTTACGGTGCAGTTACTGGCGATTTGAAAAGTAGCAGTGCACGAATTAGCGGATCTGGTAAAGTTGATGGCACAGTTCAAGCTGAAACGATGCGAATTGATGGAAAAGCAACAATTACGCAAAATGTAAAAGCAAACAGTTTGAAAATTGCAGGAAAAGGTACGATAGGTGGAAATGTCATTGGTGAAGAATTTAAAGTCAATGGTCAAGCTACAATTGACGGTAATTGTGAAGTGGATACTTTTTCTTCAGAAGGACAATTTACAATCGGTGGTTTATTAAACGCAGATGAAATTAATATAAATATTCACGGTACATGTCGAGCGAAAGAAATTGGTGGTCAAACGATTAAAGTAAGACATAGATCAGGTACATTTAGTAGGCTATTTAAAACAGTGTTTGGCTTGCAGTTAGAAGCTGAACTATTAGAAGGTGACAATATCGATATTGATTATGCTCACATAAGAACAGTAAGAGGAAACAATGTTACAGTAGGAGCAAACTGTGAGATTGAACTGATTGAATATACTGGTGTTCTTACTGTTGATAAAAATGCAAATGTAAAAGAAATTAAGCAGGTTTAACGGAAGGGAGAAATCAGTATGGAACATCCACATAGTCTGACAGTAAATGGTTCTGGTAATTCAGCAGGCGGAGATTATAATAAAGTGAAGATTCGCGGTGAAGGAACAATTACGAATGATATGAGTTGTAATGAGTTTAAAACGTATGGAACGAGTGATGTACGCGGTAATGTGAAAGTGAAAAATTATGTCGTGTATGGAGATAACGAAGTACAAGGAAATGTAGATGCGGAATATGTAAAAGTATATGGTAATACACAAATTCATGGTGATGCTCATATTGAAAAAACAAAAGTTAGAGGTATGATAAATATTGAAGGAAAGTTTTCAGGTGATTTCGTAGATGTAAAAGGTGCTTTAAATGTAAAGGGAGATATTGAAGTAGAAGATTTATCATTAACTGGTGGTCTTGAAAGTGATGGATTACTTAATGCTGAAAATATTGAAATTTCACTTCGTTATGAAGGCAGTAAGATAAGAGAAATTGGTGGTAAAAAAATTACCGTTCGTAAAAAAGCGAGATTTATTCCTTTTACTAGTCATGCTGGGAGCCTCCAAACTTCGATTGTTGAAGGAGATGATATCTATTTAGAACATACGATCGCTGAAGTTGTAAGAGGCAACAACGTCACAATTGGTCCTGGATGTGAAATTAGTGTTGTAGAATATCATACTAGTTTTAATCAAAAAGGTAATGCAGTCGTAAAAGAACATAAACAAATATAAGTAGTATGAGGGAGAGCAAGAGATATGGTTGAGAAGAATAATAAGCTCGGCTTTGTTGTGGCGGGCTTATTGCTAGGTATTTTAATGGCATCGATGGATAATACCATTGTCGTAACGGCGATGGGAACAATCGTTGGTGACTTAGGAGGCCTCGAAAACTTTGTATGGGTCGTTTCTGCCTATATGGTCGCAGAAATGGCAGGCATGCCGATTTTCGGTAAGCTATCAGATATGTATGGTAGAAAGCGATTCTTTATTTTCGGTTTAATTGTCTTTATGATTGGTTCGGCACTTTGTGGTACTGCTGAAAATATTACACAGTTAGGTATTTATCGTGCCATTCAAGGTATTGGTGGCGGGGCATTAGTGCCGATCGCGTTTACTATCGTTTTTGATATTTTTCCACCTGAAAAACGCGGGAAAATGGGTGGTTTATTCGGAGCTGTATTTGGATTATCTAGTATTTTCGGGCCATTACTTGGCGCATATATTACCGATTACATTAGCTGGCACTGGGTATTTTATATTAACTTACCACTTGGCATTTTAGCACTTATTTTTATTACATTCTTTTATAAAGAATCACGCGTTCATAGAAAGCAAAAAATTGATTGGTTTGGCGCAATTACTTTAGTTGGTGCAGTAGTTTCTTTAATGTTTGCGCTTGAACTAGGCGGACAAAAATATGATTGGGATTCTAGCTTTATTTTAAGTTTATTTGGTGGATTCGCTATTTTAATCATCGCATTCATTTTTATTGAACGAAAAGTAGAAGAACCAATTATTTCATTTGAGATGTTTAAGCAGCGCTTATTCGGAATGAGTACAATTATTGCATTATGTTACGGTGCTGCATTTATGTCAGCAACTGTTTACATTCCGTTATTTATTCAAGGTGTATACGGCGGGACTGCAACAAACTCAGGATTATTACTTTTACCTATGATGCTAGGATCAGTCGTAACAGCGCAGTTAGGTGGATTTTTAACGACTAAGCTGAGCTACCGAAACATTATGATTATTTCTGCTGTTATTATGTTAATCGGATTATTCTTATTAAGTACATTAACGCCAGAAACAAGTCGTGTATTATTAACAGTTTATATGATTATTATCGGATTTGGAGTAGGTTTCTCATTCTCTGTACTAAGTATGGCTTCAATTCATAACTTCGGTATGGAACAGCGTGGATCTGCGACTTCAACGAGTAACTTCATTCGTTCATTAGGAATGACACTAGGTATTACAATCTTCGGAATGATCCAAAGAACAGGTTTCCAAGATCAATTAGAAGAAGCATTTAAAGGGATGAGCGGGGGAATGAATACAAAATTAGGGGATTCAAGAGCCATTTTATCAGAATCGGCAAGATCTCAAATCCCTCCGCAAATATTAGATAAAATTATTGACGCTCTTTCTAGTTCAATTGTTCAAACATTCATGTGGGCATTGGTACCAGCTGGATTAGCATTCATATTCATTTTCTTTATGGGAAATGAGCGTATGGTAATTAAGAAAGAACAAATGAATAAAAAGAGTGAAACATCAAAAGCGTAATGAAAAAGCTCCTTTCCAATTGGAAAGGAGCTTTTTCGTATGTACGGTGTTAGATTAGCCTTCGATAATTTCGTATTCTTCGTCTGCAAGTAATAAAATTTGCGTTTTCTTGCCTTTGTTTTGAACTTCAATTACATCGTATGCGCCTAAGTCTCTTACTTTGCTTTGAGAAGCGTTAACCATAACTTCAATAGAATCAATTAAGATATCTTCTTCAATATATGATTCAGGCAATGCCATATCTTCAGTATCTAATACACACGCATATAGATTTTGTAAATTTTCAGTAGTTGGGTTTTGTTCCTCAACATCAATGATATTTTTTACTGCATCCATATTTTCTTCTTTTGCTTGGTACACTTTAATTTTAGCCATAATTTTAATCTCCTTTATAACGTAATCGTAGAGGCTACACCTCATTATAACGTTTTTTTTATGAAAGATGAAATTGTTATATGTATTTATAGTAAAAATTATGTGTCCTTACTCAAAATTGGTGTAATTTCCATATAAATGTACGAGTAGGTAACGATAATGTTACGTTAAAGTTATATTGTCCAAGCTTTTCTTATTTTCTTCTCATATATATGTAGTAGCAATTCTATATAGAGAAGGGATGGAGTGTAAGTGGGTTGTGAACCGAGAGTTTCTAGAGATTTTGTTCAAGTACCTGAACTGGTAGGTTTTCGATTACTTTTATCACATCCAGCTGGAGACCCTTTAAACTACGGATTATTATTTATTAATTTTCCTGATACGATTTTTATTTTTATATTGGCATCAAGCGGATACCTTTCCATTTCGAACTGTTTAAAAATAGAGGGCGGAACTGGTGATGCCGAAATAGAAGAGATAAAAAAATGATAGAGGATGACGTTAACACGTACAAATCAGTTGTTAAATTGACTAAAGTATATAAGAACGGTGAGACGGAATCTTTTATTTATAAAAATGAGTTATAATACATGTATTTAAATGCACCCTCAAACTATTGTTGAGGGGTTGTTACATAATTAATTATGTTGGTCCTTCAAACCGTTTGTTAACGGGTAAGAAATATATTTATTGTTGACTTATTTTATAGGTTGATCATTTCATAGTTAGTAGATGTTATAATCATTTTATGTTTACTGATATTTTATAAATATTCGAAGTTTTAATTTAATAGTCAATTGCTTTTATGATGAACAGGTGGGTATGTATATGAATACGAATTATGGAGCGCTCATGAAAATGTTAAGAGTAGTTGATTCTAAAGAAGGCGGGAATGTAAATGATATATGAAGAGAATATACATACAAGAAAAAAACTAGTTTCTATGTTTGAGGATTTCAATAACGTTGTTTTACTTTCTTATTTACAAGGGCATATGGGTACTGCTTGGGTAAATGACCTTAAAAATCCAAAAGTAGCACAAGTTACGGTAGGGATTTTTACATTTTACGCTGGAGACCCAAATACGAAAGAAACAGAAGAGTTATTACGTAATATTCCAGAAAGAATTTTAGTTATCGTAAATAGTGAAGAGTGGAAACAACGCTTAGAAACATTCCATGAAAGAAAAATAGATAAGTTTTTACGTTATAAATTCAAACGAAATCCAGAAGTTTTTAATCGTTCAAAATTACAATCTTTTATATCAACACTTCCAAAAGAATATGAGTTAAGAAGAATAGATGAGCATATCGCAAATAGCCCCAAATTACATAAGATATCTGAAGATTTTACAAGTCAATTTCATTCGGTAGAAGATTATATAAACCGTGGTATAGGTTATAGCATTTTATATAACGGAGAAGTTGTATGCGGTGCATCCTCGTATAGTATTTATAATGACGGGATTGAAATTGAAGTTGCGACTGATCACAATCATAGAAGAGAGGGCTTGGCAACTGTAGTTAGTGCAGCTATTATATTGGATTGCTTAGAAAATGGAAAGTATCCAAACTGGGACGCAGCGAATACTACATCTGCTAAACTAGCAGAAAAGTTAGGATATGAATTTGATAAGGCATATGATACTTATTTTGTAGATAATAGATGAGTGAAGGAGTTACATACTAAAAAATAAATACGCCCTAGTACGTAAGTCTAGGGCGCATGTATTAGTTGGTAAATATCTTCATAACAATTTTATTATATTTTATCTTTTGAATGTTTGGAATTAAAGATATTTATGTGACTTTTTGAAAAAATAAAAGAGCAGCTAGCAAAAGCCAACTGCTCTTCTCCAAGGGGGAATGGAGAAATACAATCATGTTACCTATAGTATTGACAGAACATTGAGTTTTAATCAGCCATTTATAAAAGGAGAGATAAAATATCTTTGATTAATCCTTAGCTCGGATTAGGAGTACTGATAGAAAAACGATTGAGAATATATTTTTTTATTATATTTACAATTTGAAGAGTAGAAAGTGTATTTAAGTATGGGTCTTTTATATAAATGTGAAATAAAAGAGGGTTGTCTTCTTATTAGAAGGCAGCTTTTTGTTATTACAAAAAAGAATTAGAAATAAAATATAAATTCAGTTACTTGTCCAAACAATTTTTTTAAAAATACATAAAATGCTAGTAGTTAGCCAATATTTTTATATTGCTAATTTTTTAGACTAAAAGGGGTGATTTTATGTGTGATTGTGAAGTTTGTAGAAGAAAGAAAAAACGTGATCCATTAAATCGGGGTTCTGAACCAAAAAAACAGGATTCCGAATCAGTAAATTCTTATTCATTTAGTAAAAATGCAAATTTTTTAGAAGAAGCTATACAAACAGATGAAATCGATCAAGTTTCTGAGGAATATATTGAAATAGTTGATTCAGCAGATGTAGAAGTTACTACTACAGATACAAAAGCTGCGTTATCTATTCAAGCTGCATTACAAGCAGCTATCGTGGTTATAATAAGTATTTCTATAGCAGATAGTGAAAAAGCTGACCGTGTAGCACAAGAATTGTTTCAAAAATCATCTATTAAACAAATTAATAAACAAGAAACTGTTATTAGAAATTCTAGAAATGTTACAGTTACGACTACAGATACAGACATAGCAGTAAATGTTCAAATTCTTCTCCAAATTTTATTAGCTTTACTAGTAAAATTAAATATTTTATAAAATGTTTAACCTTTTTTAGATATAGTGCATCTTACAGGTAAAGATTCACTGTTTTAATTATAGTACAGGCTATAAATATTTATCATAACTGGACTAATATTCAACATCACCAAAGTATGAATGTAAACAAACAATGTGATGGAAAATAAAGTTTGGTTATTTTATGAAAATTGAAAAGCCATTTCCTTTATTGGATTTGGCTTTTCAATTTTAAACAGTATGAATTTGAAAAGATAATATTAAGTTAAAGAAGTAAAATATACTGATACAAAATACTTATAAAATTACTCGTGTTATAGAAAAATAATAAGAAAAGGATGTTTAAAATAGAATCATTTTCATTAATAGTTCAAGTTTTGAAGAATAGTGCATACAATATAAAGTGTTTTCCTTTCTTCATTTAAGTTTTACGTATATAATTTAAAAGTACTATTTTTATTTTATTATTTTATATTTATAACAGAATAGAGGTTTAAAAATGAGTGTTAAAATCATTACGGATAGTGCGGCGGATTTACCAGTAGAATTGCTGCAAGCATATGATATTGATTTAATTCCACTCCGTGTATATGATGAAGCAGAAACAGAGTATTTAGATGGAGTAACATTAGAGTCAGTTACATTATTGCAAAAAATGAGAGAAGGCGCTGTTTATAGAACGTCATTGCCTTCGCTTGAAACTTTCCAAGAAAAATTTGTTTCTTATGCAAAAGAAGGTAATCCTTGTATATATTTAGCTTTTTCATCTGAACTGTCTGGTACATATCAATCATCAGTTGTCATTAAAGAGGAAGTAAAAGAAACATATGCAGATTTAGATTTAGAAATTATTGATACAAAATGCGCTTCGCTTGGTCAAGGTCTTGTCGTTTTAGAAGCTGCTAAAATGGCAAAAGACGGCGCATCAAAAGAAGATATTTTAAACCGTGTCGCTTTTCTAATGAACCATATGGAGCACATCTTCACTGTAGCTGACTTACAGTACCTTGTTAGAGGTGGACGTTTAAGTAAAGTAGCTGGTTTTATCGGTGGTTTACTAAACATTAAGCCTATCTTAAACGTGGAAGAAGGAAAACTTGTACCACTTGAAAAGGTAAGAGGGAAAAAGAAAGTATTAAGCCGAATTGTTGATATTATGGAAGAACGTGGTAAAGACCTTAAAGGTCAAACAATCGGTATGACTCATGGTGATGACTTAGAAACAGCGGAAGCATTAAAATCATTAATTACGGAAAGATTCGGTTGTGAAGTATTTATCGTAAATACAATTGGTGCAGCAATCGGAGCACATACAGGACCTGGCGTTATAACGTTATTTTTCTTAAATGAAGTAGAGTAAAGGATTGATCATTTGATCAATCCTTTTTTCTTTAATCTGTGATTACCGGTCGATATGGTATTGGTGAAGATAAAATCTTTGAAGTTTTCCTATATGAATTGCTCTCTTGTAGAGGGAGTATTTTTTATATGTGGAATGATACTTAATGGTAGAAGAAAAGAGTATAAATAAGAATGTATTTGTAGGAATTTAAATATTTGAAGATATCGAAATTTTGCCATTTCATATATAATTGTGTGGGGAGAAATATCTGTAACTATTTGTAAAAATAGGGGGTGGCTATAAAAATGCAAGAAATTGCTAGATGGGATTTAAATCGATTGTATTCGAATGAGGATATTCTATTTCCGATTTTGGAGTTGAAAGAGCAATATTTTGTAACAAAAGATGTAGAGGTTCTTTCAAAGCTAATACAAGCTATTGAAAAAGCAGAATACTATTTGTACTGTAGATCAGTTGAAGAAAGTGTACCATCTGACCTTACTAAATTGACCGTGAAAGTGAAGGAACTAAAAAATGAATTACAGCAAGTAATAAAACATAATGAAGTGGAAACTTCAGATAATACTAAGTTAATAAAAGATGAGCTTAATGCGTGGGAAAATATGTACATACAATTACGGGATAGGATAGAAATAGAGCGCAATAATAGACAATTATCCTTTGGACAAGCAAATACTATTGCAATGAATAGTGATAATGAAAAGGAAAGATTAGAAGTATTCGAGTTACTTACAAGTACTTTACATAAGGAAAAAGAAATCTTTGCTACTGTATTAAATCAAATAGGGAGATTGCGTAATGCAAAGAGTAATGAAATAGAAGATAGAGAGATTTTAACACAATCTTTTCATGCGAATGGCATTTCAGAAACTGTATTATTCCAAATGTGGAATGCGACAGAAGAAAACCTTGATAAATTAGTAAGTGCTTTAAACTTGTATAAGAAAGGAAAAGCTTCAATTACATGGCATGAACTTATGACGGTAAAGGAAAGTAATGAGATCATGATTCCTTTTTCAGTAGCAATACAAAACGTTTATGATGCATGTAAGAATATTGATGAAGAATTAGCAGAATTTGCACGTAATGCGATAGAAAGTGGTTGGGTAGATGCTGAACCGAGAGAGAATAAACCACCAGGTGGGTTTTGTGCTCCATTTTTCAGTGAGAAAGAATCGAGAATTTCCATTTGTTATGATGGGAGTATAGATAGTGTAAGAGTGCTCGCTCATGAATTAGGACATGCTTGGCATTTTTATAATATGAGTTTTGAACAATCTACATCTTTTTTAGATGATTACTTGCCAATGAGTACGGCTGAATCAGCATCTATTTTCTTTGAAACGGTACTCTTAAATTATCTAATTGAAACAACGGATAGTAAAGATATGAAAAAGTCATTACTTAGCTGGAAAATAAGAAATAGTTTTAATTATGTAATGGCAATACGAGCATCGTATCAGTTTGAAAAAACATTTTATGAAAAATGTAAAGAGGGTCCTTTAAGTGCTGATGAAATTGAGAAATTATCTATAATTGCACAAAAAGAAGCTTATGGAAAAGCTTTAAGTGAATACCAGCCGTTTGTATGGATGAAATATATTCAATTTTATATAGCAGATGTTCCTTTTTACAATTATCCATACACATTTGGATATTTAGTAAGTTTTAGCTTATTAGAAATAGCTCAAGAAGGTAAAAGTACTTTTCATTCGAAATATAAAGAGTTCTTACGAGAAACAGGAAAGGCTCCAGTAGAGGAGCTTATGAAAAAACATTTTGAAATAGATATAAGAAATTATGAATTTTGGAATAAAGCTTTTATTCAAATTTCTAAAGACATTGATAAATATTTGCAGCTTATGTAAGGGGAGAGTACAGTGGATCAGCAGTTTATAAAAGGTATACCTTTTTCAACTTTAGAATATGCAAAAGCTATAAGTTTATTAAAAGGTTGGCTACATGAACAACAAGAGAAACCCAGGTTTGTAGTAACTGCAAATCCTGAAATTGTTATGTCTGCAAAGGAAAATACGGAAAAATCAAAGGAGTTTAAAAAGATGTTACTATCTGCGGATTTAATAACAGCGGATGGGATTGGTGTCATAATTGGCTCGAAAATATTAAAAGGAACTTTGAAAGAACGTGTTACTGGGGCGGATTTAACTCACGATTTAATAAAATATTGTAACGACAATGAATATCGTGTCTTTCTTTTTGGAGCTGCGCCAGAAAGTAATAAAAAGGCATTAGAAAAATTAAATGAGCAGTTCCCAGGAGCACAATTTAAAGGACAGCATGGATTTGTAAATGGTGAAGAAATAGAAGAAATAAAAATGAAAATTAAGCAGTTCAAGCCGCATTTACTACTCGTAGGACTAGGTTCACCAAAACAAGAAGAGTTCATCTATGAAAACATACAAACATTAAACGTTCCGCTATCTATTGGTATCGGAGGCATGATTGATATAATATCTGGTACTGTAAAAAGAGCACCAAAAATAATGAGGGATACTGGAACTGAATGGCTGTATAGGTTACTCTCACAGCCGAAAAGATTAAAGCGACAACTTGTACTTCCGAAATTTTTATTATCGGTTATGTCTGAGAGGATTAAAGGGATTAATTAATAAAGGGGATTACATACATGAACAGAATCGGCATTATTGGAGCAATGCAAATTGAAATAGATTTACTTTTAGAAAAACTAGTTATACAAGAGGAACAGACAATAGCGGGAATGCCTTTTTATATTGGAGAATTCATGGGAACAGAAGTAATTATTACACGTTCTGGTGTAGGGAAAGTAAATGCAGCTGCATGCGCGCAAACATTAATTCATAAATTTGATGTAGACTCTATCATTAATACGGGCGTTGCTGGCGGATTACATTCAGATGTAAAAGTCGGCGATATAGTTATTTCAACGAATGTTACTCATCATGATGTAAGTAAAACTCAAATGAAAAACTTATTTCCGTTCCAAGAGGAATTTATTGCAAGTAAGGAATTGGTAGAGTTAGCACGTAAAGCTTGTATTAGTAGTAGTTTACAGATTGCAGTTCATGAAGGAAGAATTGTCAGCGGTGAATGTTTTGTTGAAGATTCAAAGTTAAAGGCGAAGTTAATAGACGAATACGCACCTCATTGTACAGAAATGGAAGGGGCAGCAATTGGACATGTTGCCTATATAAATGATATACCGTTTCTCATTATAAGATGTATTTCTGACAGCGCAGATGATGAAGCTCAAATTTCTTATGATGACTTCGCGAAAACCGCTGCGAATTATTGCTCAGAAATTATTATTGAGATGCTTAAAAATATATCTGGTAAAACCATAGTCCAAAAGGAGAGATAGGAATGTTACAAGCATTAATTTTTGATATGGATGGTACGTTATTTCAAACAGATAAAATTTTAGAATTATCATTAGATGATACTTTTGATCACTTAAGATCATTACAATTATGGGATACAGTAACACCAATTGATAAATATAGAGAAATTATGGGTGTGCCGTTACCGAAAGTTTGGGAAGCTTTATTACCGGACCATTCTATTGAAATAAGAGAACAAACAGATGCATATTTTTTAGATAGACTTATTGAAAACATAAAAAGCGGAAAAGGCGCTTTATATCCAAATGTAAAAGAAATATTTACATATATAAAAGAAAATAATTGTTCAATTTACATTGCTAGTAATGGTTTGAAAGAATATTTACGAGCAATCGTAACGTATTATGCTTTAGACAAGTGGGTGACAGAAACGTTTAGTATTGAACAAATACAATCGCTAAATAAAGGTGACTTAGTTAAAAGTATTATGAACAAATATGATATAAAAGAGGCAGCGGTAGTTGGTGACCGGCTATCTGATATAAATGCAGCGAAAGACAACGGTTTACTTGCAATTGGGTGCAATTTTGATTTTGCGCAAGAAGATGAACTTGCTCACGCTGATATAGTAATAGATGATTTAATAGAGTTAAAGCGGATACTGCCTGCTGTACAGAGATAAATAAAGTGTGTGCATTTTTTCCAAGTCCTATATGTCTTATTTTATGGAGGGAGTATGCTTAAAAATAATTTTAAAATTAGTAATATTCCTGCGGTTTTGTGGGGAGAGAAGAGTGAAAAAGTTTTTATTGCAGTACATGGAAATATGTCAAATAAGGAAGATGCAGTTATTCAAATATTAGCTGAAGAAGCCAATCGAAAAGGTTATCAAGTATTAAGCTTTGATTTACCTGAGCATGGAGAAAGAAAAAATGATAACACTCCTTGTAAAGTACAGTTTTGTGTTAATGAATTATCTATAATTATGAACTATGGAAAAGTACATTGGAAAGAAATAAACGTATTTGCATGTAGTATGGGGGCGTATTTTAGTCTTTTAGCTTATCAAAATGATGTGCTAAAAAAGGCATTATTTTTATCACCAGTAGTTAATATGGAACGAATTATTGAAAATATGATGAAATGGTTTAATGTAACACCGGAGCTTTTGCAAAAAGAAATGACTATAGAGACACCTATTGGTCAAAAGTTATATTGGGATTATTTATGCTATGTAAAAGAGCATCCTATTAGTACATGGAATACAGATACATATATTATGTACGGAGCTAAGGATGAACTGTGTGAACTTGAAACTATTAACTATTTTACAAAAAAACATCGTTGTGAATTAGAAGTTATGGAGACGGGTGAACATTACTTTCATACCGAAGAACAGTTAAAGATATTTGAACAGTGGTTACACAAACATATCGATTAACAAATTATAATTTATCTTGAACCTGTTAGAGAAGAATGAGGAATATATAAACTGATAGTATATTTGAGAGAAATTATAAATGGTGAATGTATACACTTAAACAAACAGATGCTTTAGTTCAATAAGAATTAAACAACTTTAAAGAGCCTTACGACACACTAGATTGTAACAAGACTCTTATATTTTCATAATAAAATTAATCGACTGTATTATCGATTTACATATGAAGTGAAGTATATGCATACTATGAATTAAATAAAGTAATAAGCATAAAAATGCTCAGAATAAATGGTTCTCGAGCATTTTTATGTATTTTCGTACTTAGGGGGAGTGGACTTGAAAGATATACATATTCAACAAATAGAAAATTTAATGGAATATGAATTCAGTCATCTCGTTCAAGACAATGAAGAAGAGGGCTTTAATTTCCTTATAAGGCTAATAAATGAATATAAAAACAAAATAAATGTATTCAATAAAACTGGAGAATGTTTATATGGTATTTTCCAAGGGGATATGTTAGTCGGAGTTGGAGGTTTAAATAAAGATTCGTACATAAAAGACAATAGGATTGGGCGGTTAAGGAGATTTTATATTTTAAGGGATTATCGGCGTATAGGGTTAGGGAACTTATTATTAAACCAGCTATTAGGTCATGCGGAAAAGTATTTTGAAGTGATTGTTTTACATACTGACACGAAGCAAGGGGATGTGTTTTATACTGCAAATGGATTTGTGAAAGGGGGATTATATAAGGGATCAAGTCACTACAAAGTATTATAGAGATTGCTATCCAAACAATAGCTACGGAAAGGTATTTTCGTTGATAAATCGATATATCTTAAAAAATCGCTGATATATATGAAGGTGCGACCCTTATATTAGAAACAACTTTTATAATTTCATTTACCAAATTGTTATTATAAAAAAGAGCACCTTAGCTTTTAAAATTTAGCTTATAAGGTGACTCCTTTTCAGTCAATTACGTTTTAACCTTCATTTGTTTCAATAATAATCCTGGTTTACCTTTTACATAATAAAAATGCGGATTATTTTCATCATCATAAAGCATAATATAAGGCTTTTCTTTTAGTGGGAGTAGTATAAGTACTTCGTCTATTGTAGTGTGTAACCATTGATTAGTAATAGAAACCGGCTTAGATAAAGGGATTTTTATCATATAGCCATCTTTTGGAACGACATTTAAGTTTTTAAATGGACCAGTAATTGATTTAGCGTATTGAACTGCTTCTTTTTGGACTATTGGATCTAAAGATTGTTTTTGAATGACCATTTCTTTTTGACAATCAAATACTTCAATTTGTTGATTTGTATTTGCGAACGCATTTGTTGATAATAGAAATAGAAGAAGAGAAATGACCCCAATTTTTTTTATCATAGTACAACACCTCACCATTACTATACCCTCAAAAGCTTTAAATATTTTTCTGTCACATTCATGTAACAAAGATGTTGTATGATACAATTGGTTTTTGTTTAAAAGCAATGGAGGAAAAAATATGAAAGTTTTAATTGCAGATGACGAACAAGATATGTTAAGGATTTTAAAAGCTTATTTTGAAAAAGAAGGCTTTGAAGTATTATTAGCGAAAGACGGAGAGGAAGCACTTCAAATATTTTATGATGAAAAAATTGATTTAGCTATTTTGGATTGGATGATGCCGAAACATAGTGGTATTACTGTCTGTCAGGAAATAAAAAAGAATTCAAGCGTAAAAGTATTAATGCTTACGGCGAAAAGTGAAAGTGAAGATGAATTAGCAGCGCTTCAAAGTGGGGCAGATGAGTACGTAAAAAAACCATTTCATCCAGGAGTACTAATTACACGAGCGAAAAAACTTATTCAGCATGATGATATTATTCAAGTACAAGATGTAAAGATAAATTTCGCCAAAAATAAAGTATATAAAAATGATATAGAGTTAGAAATTACAAAAACAGAGCTCGAATTAATAAAATGCTTTTTAAATCATAAAGGAACTATTTTAACTCGTAAAAAATTGTTAGACATTGTATGGGGATTTGACTATTTTGGAGAAGAGAGAACGGTTGATACACATGTAAGAAGGCTGCGTAAAAAAATTGGAGAAAATATTATTAAGACGCATCGTGGGCTGGGTTATAGTTTGGAGGAACAAAGTGAATAAACTTGGGAAAAAGCTATTTCTCAGCATTTCTTTAACCGTTATTCTTATATTTACAATTTCTTTAT
>NZ_WEII01000057.1:0-30577 GCF_009183805.1 Bacillus sp. B2-WWTP-C-10-Post-4
GTACTATGTTGTAAGTTGAAAAAAGAGAAAAGAAGTCTTACATCAGAGGTCGAATAATTGAAATGCGGGGGAGTCTTATGTCAGTAAAATCCGATAGTCGTCACCTATATCTACGGGTGATTGATCACATCAAAGAAAAAATTAAAGATGGGGCTTATAAAGAACGACAAAAGTTACCATCAGAGTTTGATTTAGCGAAAGAACTTGGCGTAAGTAGAGCGACTTTAAGGGAAGCGTTGCGTATTTTAGAAGAAGAAAATGTTGTCATTCGTAGACATGGTGTAGGGACATTTGTAAATGCAAAGCCATTATTTTCTTCTGGAATAGAACAACTTTCTAGTATTACAGATATGATTTCTAGTGTGGGGAAAACACCAGGAACAATCTTTTTATCATCATCTACTACAACTTTAACAGAAGAGGAAAAAGAGAAGTTTAATAGTGAAGATGGTTTTAATGCAGTGATGATTGAACGCGTACGTACAGCAGATGGGGAACCTGTTGTGTATTGTATCGATAAACTTGCAAAAGAAATATTGCCAGATTTATCGGGTTACAATGAGGAATCATTATTAACGGTGATACATAATAACACACATAAGCGCATAACATATGCGGTTGCCCACATTGAGCCAATTGGCTATCACCCTAAAATCTCACCGATTTTAGAATGTGAGCCTGAAACAGCACTGCTTGTATTAAAACAAATGCACTATGATCAAAATGATGAGCCAATCTTATATTCTATCAATTACTTTAGAGCTGATAAATTTAGCTTCCACGTATTAAGAAAGCGTATGTAGGTAAATTCCTTTTTAGGGAGGTGACAGCAAGAAGTAAGGAACAGCAGCGTAAGAATAAATAAATATATATCATTTTTGGAGGGGTTTCTAGTATGAAGAAAAAAGCAGGCCTTTTATTATCATTAACATTAGCAGCAAGTACAGTTTTAGGTGCATGTGGTAACTCGGATAAGGCGAGCAGTGACAAGAAAGACACGAAAGACAATAAAGACTTCAAGGTTGGTCTCGTAACGGATGTTGGGGGCGTTGATGATAAGTCATTCAACCAATCTTCTTGGGAAGGGTTACAAAAGTTTGGTAAAGATAATGGTTTAAAAGAAAAGACAAATTATCGTTACCTTCAGTCTGAAAAAGAGGCTGATTATATTCCGAATTTAAAAAAATTCTCGAAAGATAAATATGATTTAACATTCGGAATTGGTTATAAATTAGAGGGTGCAATTAAAGAAGTAGCAAAAGAATCGTCAAAACAACAATTTGCAATCGTAGATACTGTTGTAGATGCACCGAACGTAACGAGCATTACGTTTAAAGATCATGAAGGATCATTCCTTGTAGGTGCGGTAGCAGCTATGTCAACAAAATCGAATAAAGTAGGATTTGTTGGTGGAATGAAAAGTGATTTAATTAGTAAATTTGAAAATGGATTTAAAGCTGGTGCAAAGGCAGTAAATCCAAACATTGAAATCGTATCTGAATATGCAGAAGCATTCGATAAGCCTGAAAAAGGTACAGTTCTTGCTTCAGCAATGTATGGTCAAGGCGTAGACGTAATTTATCATGCTGCTGGTGGTACAGGTAACGGTGTGTTCACAGAAGCGAAAAACCGTAAGAAAAAAGGTGAAAATGTTTGGGTAATCGGTGTTGACCGTGACCAACATCAAGAAGGTATGCCTGAAAATGTAACATTAACTTCAATGATTAAACGTGTTGATGTAGCTGTAGAAAAAGTAGCTAAAGAAGCAAAAGATGGGAATTTAAAAGGTGGGAAAATTGAAGAGTTTGGCTTAAAAGATGACGGTATTGGTATTTCAAAAACAACTGATAACGTGAAAAAAGTTAACCCTGAAATTTTAACAAAAGTAGAAGAGCTTGAAAAGAAAATTACAGCCGGTGAAATTAAAGTGCCAGCTACAGATAAAGAGTATAAAGAATACGAAGCTTCTCTAAAAAAATAAATAGAGAAATAGCAAAGGTTAGTTCATAGAACTAACCTTTGTATGTATAAAACTTCCGAATTGCTTAATAAGTTAATAGTGTAATAGGGAATGTTCCCTGTTAAAAGGAGGAACACAATGGAATACGTAATTGAGATGAATAACATTACGAAAGTATTCCCAGGCATTGTAGCGAATGATGATATTACGCTGCAAGTAAAGCAGGGTGAGATACATGCTTTACTTGGAGAAAATGGTGCAGGGAAATCCACATTGATGAATGTACTATTTGGTTTGTACCAACCAGAGCAGGGTGAAATTAAAATTAAAGGTAAACCTGTAAAAATCACAAATCCGAATATAGCAAATGACCTTGGTATTGGAATGGTCCATCAACACTTTATGCTTGTTCATAATTTTACAGTTACAGAGAATATTATTCTCGGAAATGAACCGAAGAAAAAAGGGAAAATTGCTGTTGAGGATGCTGCTAAAGAAATTCAAAAACTGTCTGAACAATACGGTTTGGCTGTAGATCCATATGCGAAAATACAGGATATTTCAGTGGGTATGCAACAGCGTGTTGAGATTTTGAAAACTCTTTACCGCGGTGCAGAAATTTTAATATTTGATGAACCGACAGCTGTGTTAACACCACAAGAAATTCATGAGCTAATTCAAATTATGAAAAAGCTTGTACAAGAAGGAAAATCTATTGTTCTTATTACACATAAGTTGAAAGAAATTATGGAAGTTTGCGATCGTTGTACGATTATTCGTAAAGGAAAAGGGATTGGAACGGTTGACGTTGCAAATACGGATGAAAATAAACTTGCAGAATTAATGGTCGGACGTCAAGTGAATTTTAAAACAGAAAAAATAGACGCGAAGCCAAAAGAAGAGGTACTTTCAATTGCAAACCTTGTTGTTCACGATGCACGTCAACTACCTGCTGTAAAAGGCCTTGACTTAACTGTTCGTGCGGGGGAAATTGTTGGGATTGCAGGGATTGATGGAAACGGACAAAGTGAATTAATAGAAGCAATTACTGGTTTACGAAAAGTTGAGTCAGGTTCTATTGCAATTAAAGGAAAAGAAATAACAAATTGGCCTGTTAGAAGAATAACAGAAGAAGGAATTGGTCATATTCCAGAAGATCGTCATAAACACGGACTCGTTCTTGATTTTTCTGTTAGAGATAATATAGTTCTGCAAACGTACTATAAAAATCCATTTTCAAAGAAAGGGATTTTAAATTTCAGCAAAATTACAGAAAAAGCAAAGGCTCTTATTGAACAGTTTGATGTGCGTACACCTAGTGAGCAAACGTTAGCACGCGCTCTATCTGGGGGGAATCAACAAAAAGCAATTATTGCACGTGAAGTAGACCGAAATCCAGATTTATTAATCGCGGCACAGCCAACACGTGGTTTAGATGTAGGAGCAATTGAATTTATTCATAAGAGATTAATAGAGCAAAGGGATAAAGGAAAAGGTGTATTACTTTTATCATTAGAGTTAGATGAAATCTTAAATGTTAGCGATCGAATTGCTGTTATTTATGAAGGGGAAATTGTAGCAATAGTGGATGCGAAAGAAACGAATGAACAACAGCTTGGATTGTTAATGGCTGGAGGAACAAAGAAGGAGCAGGTGGGTACAAATGGCTAAAAAGCTTTTAACAGAACGAACGATAAATATTTTAGTCCCAGTACTATCCGTTATTTTCGGCTTACTTGTAGGAGCGATTGTAATGCTAGTTAGTGGCTATGATCCAATTGTTGGTTATAGTGCACTTTGGACAGGAATGTTCGGCAGCGCAAGTGCGATTGGTGAAACGCTCCGTACAATGATACCGCTTATTCTTGCTGGCTTATCGGTGGCGTTTGCATTTCGTACAGGTTTATTTAATATCGGGGTAGAGGGTCAATTGTTAGTTGGTTGGCTTGCAGCGGTTTGGTTCGGTTATGCAGTCTCACTACCAGCGTTCCTTCATATTCCATTATCGATTTTATTTGCCGCATTGGTGGGCGGAATTTGGGGCTTCATTCCGGGATATTTAAAAGGGAAGTTTCAAGTGAATGAAGTTATTGTAACTATTATGATGAACTATATTGCGTTGTATGTAACGTATGACATCATTAAGCGTTTCTTACATGCGGGTAATGACAAAACGTATGATATTAAAGAGAGTGCGTCACTATCTTCAGACTGGCTTGCTTCTATTACTGACGGTTCACGTCTACACTGGGGAATTATTGTAGCAATTTTAATCGCTATTTTAATGTGGTTCTTATTAGATCGAACAACTTTAGGTTACGAATTAAAGTCTGTAGGATTTAATCAGCATGCTTCTCAATATGCAGGTATGAAAGTTTCTCGTAATGTAGTATTCTCTATGACAATTGCTGGTGCATTTGCGGGGATTGGTGGAGCGATGGAAGGATTAGGGACATTTCAGAGTATGACAGCGATGTCTTCGTTTACAGGAGTAGGATTTGATGGGATTGCCGTAGCATTACTTGGAGGGAATAATCCGTTTGGTATAATCCTTTCAGCTTTATTATTTGGTGGTTTGAAAAGTGCTTCCCCTCAAATGAACTTTGAGGCAGATGTACCGTCAGAGCTTATTAATGTAATTATTGCATGTATCATCTTCTTTGTTGCATGTAGTTATGTGTTAAGATGGGCGCTTACACGCATGAGCAAGGAGGGGAAATAAATGAGCTTTTTAGATATATTAGCCATTCTTGTGACGGGTACGTTATATACATCGGCACCTATCATTTTCACAGCACTAGGTGGTGTATTTAGTGAACGATCAGGTGTTGTAAATATCGGATTAGAAGGACTAATGCTATTTGGTGCATTTATTGGAGTTGTTACAAACTTATTGATGGGTGATACTTGGGGAACGATGACTCCATGGATTGCATTATTATTTGCGGCAATTGGTAGTGGATTATTTGCATTACTTCATGCGGTAGCTTCTATTACATTCCGAGCAGATCAAGTTGTAAGTGGTGTAGCCATTAACTTCTTGTCTCTTGGTTTAACAGTATTTGCAATTAAGAAGATTTTTGATAAAGGGCAGACTGACTTTATTCAGTATCGTATTGAAAAGATTGATATTCCAGGCCTTTCGGATATTCCGGTTTTAGGGAAAATATTTTTCTCGAACGTACCAATAACGTCGTATATTGCCATTATTTTAGCATTCGTTGTTTGGTATGTTATTTATAAAACACCGTTCGGTCTTCGTCTACGTGCTGTTGGTGAACACCCAATGGCAGCGGATACGATGGGGATTAATGTATATAAAATGCGTTATATTGGAGTCTGTATTTCAGGAGTGTTTGCTGGAATCGGTGGAGCGATTTTTGCAATGTCAATTTCTAATAATTTCTCAGGGGCAACTATTACAGGACAAGGTTTCTTAGCTTTAGCTGCTATGATTTTTGGGAAGTGGAATCCACTAGGCGCATTAGGTGCAGCTCTATTCTTTGGTTTTGCGCAATCTCTAAGTGTAACGGGCGGAACAATTCCTGTATTAGATCAAATTCCAAGTGTTTTATTAACGATATTACCATATGTATTCACAATATTAGCGCTTGTTGGTTTTGTAGGTCGTTCTGAAGCTCCGAAAGCATTAGGAACTCCTTATGAAAAAGGAAAACGATAAGTATTTTATAAGTATAAAAAAGCTCGCACATTAGTGTGGGCTTTTTTACATAGAATATATTTAATACGGAATTTTACTATGTTCCTTACATATTAAAGTTTTTAGAAAGAATCATATGTAAGCATAATAAGGGAGAAAAGTTGATTTTTTATTTCTAAAAACTGTATATTGAAGAGGAATATTCCTATATACGTAAAGGAGGGCTATAAATGAAACTAATGGAACAACAACTACATGAGTTAGATGGTTTGCGCGTACATATTATTCCGACTGATAAATATAAAACGAATACCTTTGTATTTCGTTTTAAAGCGCCTTTAAATGAGGAGACGGTGACAGAGCGTGCCTTATTGCCATACGTATTGCAAAGTGCGACAGAAAAATTACCTTCTGTAATTCGTCTTCGTCAATATTTAGAAGAATTATACGGATCTTCTTTAGCGGTAGATGTAAGTAAAAAAGGGGAAGACCATATTATCTCTATTTATGTAGACATTGCAAATGAAGTTTACTTACATGATGCACCACCGTTATTTGAAAAAGCGCTTTCTATGTTGTCAGATATTGTGTTACATCCAGCAACGGAGGGCAACGGTTTCCTATCTTCTATCGTAGAAAGTGAAAAAAGAGCACTGTTACAGAGAATTGAAGCTACTTATGACGATAAAATGCGTTATGCAAACGAGCGTTTAATTGAAGAAATGTGCAAAGTAGAACCGTATCGTTTAAGTGCAAATGGAAAAAAAGAGAGTGTTATGTCTATTACAAATGAAAGTCTGTATCAATATTATCAAAAGGTGTTAGCGGAAGATGAAATGGATCTATATATTATTGGTGATATTTCAGAAAACGCCGTTGATCTTGTAAGTAAGTATTTTTCTATTTCAGCTCGTCCAGTGAGAGAAAGAAATGTACTCCTTCATAGACGAAATAATGAAGAAAAAGAAGTTGTTGAAAAACAAGAATTAAAACAAAGTAAATTACACATCGGTTATCGTACATTTGTCACATATAAAGATGAAGATTATTTTGCATTGCAATTGTTCAATGGATTGTTTGGTGGCTTTTCTCATTCTAAGTTATTCGTAAATGTGCGTGAAAAAAATAGTTTAGCGTACTATGCAGCATCGCGCTTTGAAAGTCATAAAGGTTTATTATTTGTTATGTCAGGAATTGAAGCGAAAAATTATGAAAAAGCAGTTGAGATTATTAAAGAACAAATGCTTGCGATGCAAAACGGAGAGTTTTCTGAAGAAGAAATACATCAAACAAAAAGTGTCATCCAAAATCAAATATTAGAGGCAATTGATACACCACGTGGCTTTGTAGAAATGCTATATCATGGCATTATTTCAGATCGTACACGTCCAGTTGAAGAATGGCTTACAGGTATAGAAAGTGTGACAAAAGAAGAAATTGTAAAAGTTGCTAAAAATATTGAACTAGATACAATTTACTTTTTACAAGGAACGGAGGGAGAGTAAGTGGAGAAAATTGTTTATGAGCAATTAAAAGAAACACTCTATTATGAAAAACTTCCTAATGGATTAGATGTATATGTTTTACCGAAACAAGGATTTAATAAAACATTTGCAACGTTTACGACGAAATATGGTTCTGTAGATAATACATTTGTACCATTAGGGAAAGAAGAAATGATTCGTGTGCCAGATGGGATTGCACATTTTCTTGAGCATAAATTATTTGAAAAAGAAGATCACGATGCTTTCCAATTGTTTAGTAAACAAGGAGCATCGGCAAATGCTTTTACATCCTTCACACGAACAGCTTACCTTTTTTCAGGTACTTCAAACGTAGAACAAAATTTAAATACATTGCTAAACTTCGTACAAGAGCCCTATTTCTCTGAAAAAACAGTTGAAAAAGAGAAGGGGATTATTGGGCAAGAAATTCAAATGTATCAAGATAACCCAGATTGGCGTTTGTACTTTGGGTTAATTGATAGCTTATTTGTAAAACACCCAATTAAAATTGATATTGCGGGGACAATCGAATCTATTAGTAAAATTACGAAAGATTTATTATATGAATGTTATGAAACATTTTATCATCCGAGCAATATGTTATTATTTGTTGTGGGTGCAATTGATCCAGAGAAAACAATGGATTTAGTACGTGAAAATCAAGCGAAAAAAGATTATAAAAACCAGCCAGAAATTGTGCGTTCATTTGAAGAAGAACCAAATGAGGTAAATGAAAAGAAAAAAAATATTTCAATGCCTGTGCAAACACCGAAATGTTTAGTTGGTATTAAAGCGACTAATTTAAAAGAAAAGGGGCAAGCGCTTTTAAAACAAGAAATTGCGCTTACGTTACTTTTAGATTATTTATTTGGAAAAAGTTCTGTTCATTACGAAGCTTTATATAATGAAGGACTTATTGATGATTCATTCTCGTATGACTATACAGAAGAAAATAACTTCGGTTTTGCAATGGTTGGTGGTGATACGAAACAACCTGATGAATTGGCAGATCGTTTAAAAGATATTTTATTAAAAACAGATTATGATCAATTAGATGCGACGGCATTAGAACGAGTGAAGAAAAAGAAAATTGGTGGTTTTTTACGCTCGTTAAATTCACCAGAATATATTGCAAATCAATTTACACGATACGCGTTTAATGAATCTAGCCTATTTGATGCATTGACTGTATTAGAAGGACTAACCGTTCAAGACTTACAAGAAGTAGCGGGATTATTGTTATCAGAAGAAAAAATGAGTGTTTGTCAGGTGTTACCGAAAAAATAAAATTTTAAAGATACCCTCATCTTATCATTGAAAAATTGTAAGATGAGGGTATTATTTAGTTGTGTGAAAATTGAAGTTGTAGAGATAAGAGAGGGAATTTATGAAAAAGTATGCGTTAGTAACTGGAGGGAGCGGAGGGATTGGCTCTGCTATTTCGAAACAATTAATTCAAGATGGATATACAGTTTATGTTCATTACAATAACAGTGAAGAAAAGGTATTGGAATTGCAGAAGGCATGGGGAGAAGTTATCCCTGTTCAAGCTAATTTAGCTTCTAGTGATGGAGCAGAACGATTGTGGGGACAAATTGAACATCCTATTGATGTTATTGTATACGCAGCGGGGAAGAGTATTTTTGGATTAGTAACAGATGTAACAAACGATGAATTAGATTATATGGTAGAACTTCAAGTGAAGAACGTATATAAATTACTTTCAATGGCACTTCCGCCTATGATTGAGAGAAGAAGTGGTAATATTGTAATTGTTTCATCTATATGGGGACAAATAGGGGCTTCTTGTGAAGTGCTTTATTCAATGGTAAAAGGGGCGCAAAATTCATATGTGAAAGCTTTAGCGAAAGAAGTTTCTTTAAGTGGATTACGTGTGAATGCAGTAGCACCAGGAGCAATTGAAACGGAAATGTTAAGTGTTTTTTCTGAAGAAGATAAAATGGGAATTGCTGAAGATATACCATTAGGTAGAATAGGATTACCAGAAGAAGTAGCGAAAACAGTTTCATTTCTCGTATCACCAGGAGCGTCTTACATAACTGGACAAATTATCGGAGTGAATGGCGGTTGGCACTGCTAAAAAATTCTTACATAAAAAATGAATAGTTGCACAAATTAAGGATGATTTTATTACTCAATAGTGAGGTGCTTAATTATGTCAGTATTAGATAATTTTGATCAGTGGAAGAGCTTTTTAGGAGAACGTTTAGAGCAAGCGCAAGACAAAGGTTTAGATGGCGGTGCGGTATCAGATATGGCATTTCGTGTTGGCGACTATCTTGCTAATGAAGTAGAAGGACGCAATGACCAAGAGAAATTATTAGCTGAGCTTTGGAAAGTTGCTGATGAACAGGAGCAACATACAATTGCAAATTTAATGGTTAAGTTCGTACAACATAAGTAAAAGTAGAGAGGAGATTCTCCTCTCTACTTTTTTTGTATAATAATTACACAGGATAGATTATACATTTAGCTTCCCTATTAAGGTGAAATCATATAATATAGTACGTAGGTGTAAAGTAAGCAAGGGGAGTGATCTTGGATGATTGAATGGTATTTTGAATATGAAATACATAAAAACCGACCTGGCTTGCTTGGTGACGTTTCTTCGTTAATCGGTATGCTCGGCATTAATATTGTCACAATTAATGGTGTAGATAATGCACGACGTGGGTTACTTCTTATGTGTGATAATCAAGAGCAAATCTCTAGACTTGAATCAATTTTAAATACGATGGATAACATAACGGTAACGAAATATCGTCCGCCCAAGCTAAGAGATAAGCTAGCAGTTAGGCATGGTAGGTACATACAACGAGATGCAGATGATAAGAAAACATTTCGATTTGTGCGTGATGAATTAGGCTTACTTGTAGACTTTATGGCAGAAATCATGAAAAAAGAAGGCCATAAACTAATTGGGATACGCGGAATGCCTCGTGTCGGAAAAACAGAATCCATTGTGGCTGCAAGTGTTTGTGCAAATAAAAGGTGGTTATTTGTATCATCTACTCTTATTAAGCAAACTGTTCGTAGTCAATTAATTGAAGATGAGTATAGCGATGACAATATTTTCATCCTAGATGGAATTGTGTCAACGAAGCGTGCTAACGAAAGACATTGGCAGCTCGTTCGTGAAATTATGAGATTGCCTGCAACGAAAGTTGTGGAACATCCTGATGTATTTGTGAGTCAGTCAGAATACACATTGGATGATTTTGATTATATTATCGAGTTGCGTAACGATTATGATGAAGAAATTCAATATAATTTAGTAGATGAAATTGAGCAAGGTACGCAAAATAATTTCTCTATGTTTGACTTTTAAAGAAATATTGAGGTGTTAGTAGTGACGGAATTGGGACAAAAGCTGAAAGAAGCAAGAGAAGCGAAAGGCTTGTCTATTGATCAGCTGCATGAGATTACAAAAATTCAAAAACGCCATTTAGTGGCAATTGAAGAAGGCAATTATGATGTATTGCCAGGAGCTTTTTATGCGCGTGCATTCATTAAACAATACGCAGATGCGGTTGGATTAAATGGAGAGGAACTGCTTGTAGAACATCAGAGTACGATACCACAATCTGAAAAGCGTGAAGTTCCACAAGTATCAACGGGACAAAAAACACAAGAAACAATGCAAAAATCTTCATCATGGCCAATTGCAGATCACATGCCGAAAATCTTAGTTGCGCTGTTAGTAATCGCAGTTGGAGTGGTAATCTGGTTTGTGTTTCAAGCGTTAACTGGAAAAGATGATGAAAAAGTTCCGAGCGCTCAAAGTGAGAAAATTGAAGTTCAAAAAGCGAAAGATTCTCCGTTAGATACGAAGAAAGATGAAGTGAAAGCGGAAGAGCCAAAAAAAGAGGAACCAAAGAAAGAAGAACCAAAGAAAGAGGAGCAACCAGCACAACCAACTGGACAGCAAGAAGTGAAAGTAGTTGGAACAACTGGAAAGGTATCTACTTTGGAAATTCATAATAATAAAACATTAGAACTGGAATTATCGGGTAAAGGTGCGAGTTATGTAGATGTTAAAGATGATGCTGGGAATGTGATTCTAAACGCTACAGTACAAGAGGGCCAAATAGAAAAACGTGATGTATCAACATTAAAAGAAGTGCGACTTAATATTGGGAATGCAACGAATGTTGAAGTTAAACTGAATGGCCAAGTGGTCGCTTATCCATTGGATCCAGAAAAAGAACTTCACCAAAGATTGGTGATAAAAAACCAAGGGATAGAGCAACCTGCACAATAACAGTCATCGCTTCGATGACTTTTTTTCGATGAACAAATGTTTTTGATATGATGGAGGAATAGCTGTGAATTTACCAAATAAAATTACAATATCTAGAATCTTCTTAATTCCAATTTTTATGGTAATTATGTTAGCACCCTTTGATTGGGGTTCATACAAAATTGGTGATGTTGATTTACCAATTCAACATTTAGTGGGGGCACTTATCTTTATCATTGCTTCAGCTACAGATTGGATTGATGGACATTACGCAAGAAAATATAATCTTGTAACGAATTTAGGGAAGTTTCTTGACCCGTTAGCTGATAAATTGCTTGTTTCGGCAGCACTTATTACATTGGTAGAGATGCAATATGTACCGGCTTGGATTGTTATTGTAATTATCAGTCGTGAGTTTGCGGTAACAGGTTTACGTCTTGTACTTGCTGGAACAGGGGAAGTAGTTGCAGCAAACCAACTAGGAAAAATTAAGACGTGGACACAAATTATTGCAATTGCAGCATATTTATTACACGATGTACCTTTAAATTTAATCCATATTCCAGTTGCAGATATCTTCATATGGATTGCATTAATCTTTACTGTTATTTCAGGATGGGATTATTTCTGGAAAAATAGAGCTGCTTTTGTAAACTCAAAATAGAAGTTTATGGGGGAATTGGGATGAATGCTGAGATTATTGCGGTTGGAACTGAATTATTACTTGGACAAATTGCAAATACAAACGCCCAGTTTTTATCTGAAAAGTTAGCTTCAATCGGAATTAACGTGTACTATCATACTGTTGTTGGTGATAATAATAAGCGACTGCAAAAGGCGATTGAAGCTGCGGAAGAACGTGCTGATATACTTATTTTTACAGGTGGATTAGGACCGACAAAAGATGATTTAACGAAAGAAACGATAGCTGCTAGTTTAGATGAAGAGCTTGTGTATGATGAAAAGGCATTAGTCTTAATAAGTAATTACTTTAAGCGTACAGGCCGTGAATTTACGGAGAATAATAAAAAGCAAGCGCTCGTTTTAAATGGAGCAACAGTATTTGCAAATGACCACGGTATGGCGCCAGGTATGGGGGTAAATAAGAACGGAAAAGTTTATATTTTATTACCAGGGCCGCCAAAAGAAATGAAACCAATGTATGTAAGTTACGTAGAGCTTTTTTTACGTAATTTTACAACAGGAGAAAACATTTATTCTCGTGTGCTTCGTTTCTTTGGTATTGGGGAGTCCCAATTAGAGGTGAAAGTGCAAGATTTAATTGATGGACAAACAAACCCAACAATTGCCCCGTTAGCAAATGATGGAGAAGTGACATTACGTTTAACCGCTAAGCATCAAAATGTTAGGGAAGCGGAGAAACTAATTCAACATGTGGAAGATTTGATTTTAGAAAGAGTAGGAGAATTTTTCTACGGATATGACCAAGAATTTTTGCATTATAAGGCAATCGAGTTATTGAAGAGAAAAGGGTTAACTTTAGCGTGTGCAGAAAGTTTAACAGGTGGTCTTTTTGGAAATCAAGTAACTGAAAACGCTGGTGTTTCTTCTGTATTTAAAGGCGGTGTCATTTGTTATCATAATGATGTGAAGCAACATGTTTTACGTGTGCCTGAAGAAGTGTTGCATACTGATGGTGCAGTTAGTAAAGAATGTGCTCGTTATCTTGCTGAAAATGTTAAGGATGTATTAAAAGCGGATATCGGAATTAGTTTCACTGGGGTAGCAGGGCCAGATGCTTCAGAACAGAAAGAACCAGGAACAGTATTTGTTGGGCTTTCGATTAAGGATGAGCCAACTGTAGTCTTTCCTCTTAATTTAAGCGGAAGTCGTCAACAAATTAGAGAACGAACAGCAAAATATGGTTTTTATCATTTATATAAAAAGCTAGAAGAGATATAAGTTTCTTCTAGTTTTTTTACGTTTAAATTTAAATATTATTTGATAGAAAATAAAAAAATCGAATAAATGTTCGATTTTTGTTGGCAAATTGAATTGAAAATAGGTATAATAAGATTAGCAATTCAGTTAAGGAGGAATTTTGAATGAGTGATCGTCAAGCGGCGTTAGATATGGCGTTAAAACAAATAGAGAAGCAATTCGGTAAAGGTTCAATTATGAAATTAGGAGAACAAGCAGAGCGTAGAGTTTCTACGGTTTCTAGTGGTTCTTTAGCACTTGATGTGGCACTAGGAGTAGGCGGATATCCACGTGGCCGTATTATCGAAATTTACGGACCTGAAAGTTCAGGTAAAACGACAGTTTCATTACATGCAATTGCAGAAGTACAACGTCAAGGTGGACAAGCAGCATTCATCGATGCGGAGCACGCAATGGATCCTGTATATGCACAAAAATTAGGCGTTAACATAGATGAATTACTATTATCACAGCCTGATACAGGGGAGCAAGGATTAGAAATCGCGGAAGCACTTGTACGAAGTGGTGCGGTTGACATTATCGTAATTGACTCTGTAGCAGCTCTTGTACCGAAAGCAGAGATTGAAGGCGACATGGGTGACTCGCACGTAGGTTTACAAGCACGTTTAATGTCACAAGCACTTCGTAAGCTTTCAGGAGCAATCAACAAATCAAAAACAATTGCAATCTTTATTAACCAAATTCGTGAAAAAGTTGGGGTTATGTTCGGAAATCAACTACAAGTTGCTTAATCGAAAAGATTAAGGAGTTTACCATGGGTTTCCCTTGCTAGTGATAGCATGTTAAAAACCTTGTGAACCTTATTGCCTAAGGGTGTAACTATCCATATAGTTGCTAACGGTGAAGCCCACCATTATTTAGGGTAATACCGTGCCAAGCTCCATAGTGATATGGGGAAGGTGTAGAGACTACCGAAAAGGACTTTTAGTTAACTGAGTAGGGTACGGCAGATGATAGGCTACTGCTGGAAGTGCAAGGCTCTCTGTAAAGAGATGAAGAGATAGTCCGGACTATAGAGATGGAAAATCTATAGATAGTGCCAGAAACAACTCCAGGTGGTCGTGCGTTGAAGTTCTATTCAACTGTCCGTCTTGAAGTGCGTCGTGCGGAGCAATTAAAGCAAGGTAACGACATCGTTGGTAATAAAACAAAAGTAAAAGTAGTGAAAAATAAAGTAGCACCACCATTCCGTGTTGCGGAAGTTGATATTATGTACGGAGAAGGTATTTCAAGAGAAGGTGAAATCTTGGATATGGCTTCTGAGCTTGATATCGTTCAAAAGAGCGGTGCTTGGTATTCTTATAATGAAGAACGCCTAGGACAAGGTCGTGAAAATTCGAAGCAGTTCTTAAAAGAAAATACAGATTTAAGAGAAGAAATTGCCTTCTTTATTCGTGAGCATCACGGAATTAGTGAAGATTCTGGTGCTGAGGGCGCAGAAGATTCAACTCTTCTTGATTAAAAAAATAAAAGACACGGTCTCGTGTCTTTTATTTTTTTATCTACTATTAAGGAGCATAATACTATAGATAAAAATATTTTTTGACTTCAAATGGGTTGTGTAAAGAAGGATATGTAAATATTTTAAGTAAAGAAATGGGAATTACTAAGGTTTTCCAGTATAATAGGCTCCTTACTTTTCAAATTTAGGTCACATTCAAGGCTGAAGGTAAAGAAAGTAAAAGTAGACAACGCTTGACAATGAAAATTACGATAGATACAATGAGAATGTATATTTTTTCTTATATACGATATACTCTTCTCAAGAAGAGAAGTAATATTCGGAGTAAGGTTTAAATCTTACCGAAATAATAATATGACATTTTAATTGTGAAATGAAGAAAGTCCCTTAAAAAAGCGGGACGACGGTCTTTGCTGTATGTTGTAATTCAATGTACATGCCGACAGTCTTTTTTCATTCATAGCAAGGGGAGGTGAAATCATGAGTAGTACAGTTTGGATACTCATCTCCATTTTGCTTGCAACAACAGTCGGTGCAGTTGTTGGCTTTTTTGTTCGAAAGTCTATTGCTGAAGCGAAGATTAATGGTGCGGCTAATGAAGCAAAACGTATTCTAGACGAAGCGAATCGTGAGGCTGAAGCACTTAAGAAAGAAGCGCTTTTAGAAGCAAAGGATGAAATTCATACACTTCGTACAGAAGCTGAATTAGAAATTCGTGACCGTAGAAGCGAATTACAAAAACAAGAAAATCGTTTAATGCAAAAAGAAGAGAACCTTGATCGTAAAGACGAAACGCTCGATAAACGCGAGCAACAGTTAGAGAAGAAAGAGGAATCTCTTGTAGCGAGACAACAACAGATTGAAGAGTTGGAAAGCAAAGTGGGAGAGTTAGTTCAAAAGCAACAAACAGAATTAGAGCGCATTTCCAATCTGACACGCGAACAAGCGAAAGCAATTATTCTTGGTAAAGTAGAAAATGAAGTTTCTCATGAAATCGCTGTTATGGTAAAAGAAAGTGAAGTTCGCGCGAAAGAAGAAGCGGATAAGAAAGCAAAAGAGATTTTATCTCTTGCAATGCAAAGATGTGCAGCTGATCATGTTGCTGAAACAACCGTTTCGGTTGTAAATCTTCCAAATGACGAAATGAAGGGACGTATTATCGGGCGTGAAGGTCGTAATATTCGTACGTTAGAAACGTTAACGGGCATTGACTTAATTATCGATGATACACCAGAGGCGGTAATCCTTTCTGGATTCGACCCAATTCGTCGTGAAACAGCTCGTATCGCTCTTGATAAACTAGTACAGGACGGACGTATTCACCCAGCGCGTATTGAAGAGATGGTCGAAAAATCAAGACGTGAAGTGGACGAGTATATTCGCGAAGTCGGAGAGCAAACAACGTTTGAAGTGGGTGTTCATGGATTACATCCAGATTTAATTAAAATTTTAGGTCGTTTAAAATACCGTACAAGTTATGGTCAAAACGTCTTAAAACACTCTATGGAAGTTGCATATTTAACTGGACTTATGGCGGCAGAGCTTGGCGAGGATGAAAAACTAGCAAGACGTGCAGGTCTATTACATGATATCGGAAAAGCGATTGACCATGAAGTAGAAGGAAGCCACGTTGAAATTGGTGTTGAACTTGCAACGAAATATAAAGAGCATCCTGTAGTTATAAACAGTATCGCATCTCACCATGGTGACACAGAACCAACTTCTATCATTGCAGTTTTAGTTGCAGCAGCAGATGCTTTATCAGCTGCAAGACCGGGAGCTCGTAGTGAAACACTTGAAAACTATATTCGTCGTCTTGAAAAGTTAGAAGAGATTTCAGAGTCTTATGAAGGCGTTGAAAAATCATTTGCAATTCAAGCAGGACGTGAAGTTCGTATTTTGGTAAAACCAGATACAATCGATGACTTAGAAGCTCATCGTTTAGCTCGTGATATCCGAAAACGTATTGAAAATGAACTGGATTACCCAGGACATATTAAAGTAACTGTTATTCGTGAAACACGTGCAGTGGAATACGCAAAATAAAGTGGTGAAACACCACTTTATTTTTTTGTGTTGGAATTGGATAAAATAAAGACAGTTAGTTATATAGCATAAAAGTGAAACAAACTTATAATAAAGATATTATAAGGAATTTACTTGATGCTATAGCAATAAAAAATGCAGTACATAGAAAGGGTAAGACATATGAGAATATTATTTGTTGGGGATGTAGTAGGATCTCCTGGTAGAGGTATGATTCAACAATACGTACCGGCATTAAAGAAAAAATATACACCTACAGTAACAATCATTAATGGAGAAAATGCAGCAGGTGGCCGTGGGATTACAGAAAAAATATATCGAAACTTTTTAGAGTGTGGGGCGCAGGCAGTTACACTTGGAAACCACGCTTGGGATAATCGTGAAGTATTTGAATTCATCGATGATGCAAAATATCTTGCAAGACCAGCTAACTTCCCAGAAGGAACTCCAGGAAAAGGACTTATCTTTGTGAACTGTAATGGAACAGAAGTTGCAGTTATTAATTTACAAGGACGTACTTTCCTTCCTCCAATTGATTGTCCATTCCGTAAATTGGATGAATTAATTAATATTGCGAAAAAACGTACGAATATTATATTTGTTGATTTCCATGCGGAGACTACAAGTGAAAAACAAGCGCTAGGTTGGTATGTAGATGGACGTGCTACAGCAGTAGTAGGTACGCATACGCACGTCCCTACAGCGGATAACCGTATTTTACCAAGCGGAACGGCATACATTACAGATGTTGGGATGACAGGGCCGTATGACGGAATATTAGGTATGGACAGAGAAGCAGTATTGAAGAAGTTTTTAACAAACTTACCAGTACGATTTGAAGTAACAAATGGTAGAACGCAATTAAGTGCAGTGTTAATTGATGTGGATCCAAATACAGGAAAAGCAAAGAAAATTGAACGTATTTTAATTAATGATGATCAACCATTTTTTGAGTAAATTTTCGTTAAATTTTAGATAAGTTATTATATTTTAATTTTTTAGAAAAATTACGAAAGTTTAGCAGGAATACGCGCCATTCCTCGTGAATATAAGTTAAAGTGAAATAATTGCTAATACTTTTTAAAGAAACGAGGAGGAAACGCGGAATGGAAATATTAAAAGTTAAAGCAACGTCGGTCCCTAATTCTGTAGCTGGTGCACTTGCAGGTGTTATTCGCGAACGCGGAACAGCAGAAATTCAAGCTATTGGTGCAGGTGCATTGAACCAAGCTGTAAAGGCAGTAGCAATCGCAAGAGGATTTGTAGCGCCTAGTGGTTTGGACCTGATTTGTATCCCAGCGTTTACAGATATTATGATTGATGGCGAAGAGCGTACAGCAATAAAATTAATTGTAGAACCTCGTTAAGTTTAAACAACCTGTTTGCAGTATGCAAACAGGTTGTTTTTATAATGGAGGAATGAAAATGAAAATTTTTGATGCTCATTGTGACGTGCTTCTTCAGTTATGGAGTGCACAAGGGAAAAGGGATTTTAAAGATGATTCACAATTACATATTACATTTGAACAGTTAAAGAGAAGAAAAGGAAGTATACAATGTTTTGCTATATATGTACCAGAAACAGTGGCATATGAAAACCGATTTGAAGTAGCATTACAAATGGTAGATATTTTTTATAATGAGATTTTATCCCTACCAGGTGTGAAGTTTATTCAGACAAAAGATGATATTAACATATTAAAACAGGACGAGATTGGAGCGATATTAACAATAGAAGGATGCGAAGCAATTGGAAAAGATGCAATGAAATTACGGTTGTTGTATCGCCTAGGAGTACGTTCTTTTGGACTAACATGGAATTATGCCAATCTCTTAGCTGATGGTGCGCTAGAGACACGTGGGGCGGGTTTAACGACTTTTGGTAAACATGTTGTACAAGAACTGAATACGTTACATGTATGGTCTGATGTGTCTCATTTGAATGAAAGAAGTTTTTGGGATGTTATAGAGATTGCAAAAAATCCTATTGCTTCCCACTCAAATTGTATGAAACTTTGCGAGCACCCACGTAATTTAAACGATGAACAACTTAAAGCTCTTATAAAGCGAAATGGCATGATTGGTGTCACTTTTGTACCGCAGTTTCTAACAAATGAAAAACAAGCGAATGTAGCAGATATAGTAAGACATATCGAATATATTTGTTCATTAGGTGGAGAGCGCAATATAGGATTTGGTTCCGATTTTGATGGGATTTTAGAAACAGTTGTAAATGTATCAGCGTATCGAGATTATGAAAATGTAATGAATGAGCTTTGTAAACACTATGCTGCATCTACTGTAGAACGATTTTTATATGATAATTTTGTAGAACATATGAGTTTTTAAATCCCGATTTAAAATTCAGAAAAATTAAAATTAATTCATTTGATTTTATTGCTTTTTTTAAGACCTAATACTAGAATGAAAAACAAAATAGCTTTATACTAAAGATTCAGGGAAATCAGAAGAGGCATAATTTGCGTCCGTTGTAGTTTATTTGCATAAAAAATGCTAAACTATTACTGTAAAAAAATACACTACAATGAATGCAGCCAAAAGGGGTGTAGGAGATGATTAGTCAACTTTCATGGAAAGTTGGAGGCCAACAAGGTGAAGGAATTGAAAGTACAGGAGAAATCTTCTGTATTGCATTAAACCGATTAGGATATTACCTATACGGTTACCGCCACTTCTCATCACGTATAAAAGGCGGCCATACAAATAATAAAATTCGTGTAAGTACAACAGAAGTACGAGCGATCTCAGATGATTTAGATATTTTAATTGCTTTTGACCAAGAAACAATTGATTTTAATTTCCACGAACTACGTCCAGGTGGAATTGTAGTTGCGGATGCGAAATTTAATCCAACAATACCTGACAATACAGATGTAAATCTATATGTGATACCGTTTACAGATATTGCTTCAGAATTAGGCACATCATTAATGAAAAACATGGTTGCTGTTGGAGCATCAAGTGCAGTATTAGGATTAGATGAAACAGCTTATTTAGATGTTGTTGAAGAAATCTTTGGTCGTAAAGGAGAGCAAGTCGTTCAAAAGAATATGGACGCAATTAAACGCGGCTCTCAATATATGAAAGAATTACTAGGTGAGAAAGTAAACATGATGCAGCTTGAAAAAGCTGATGGTAAAAAACGCATGTTTATGATTGGAAACGATGCAATCGCATTTGGTGCGGTAGCTGGTGGTGCTCGTTTTATGTCAGCATACCCAATCACACCTGCATCAGAAATTATGGAATACTTAATTAAAAAATTACCGAAAGTCGGCGGAACAGTAATCCAAACTGAGGATGAAATCGCAGCTTGTACAATGGCAATCGGTGCAAACTATGCTGGTGTTCGTACATTAACGGCATCTGCTGGTCCTGGTCTTTCATTAATGATGGAAGCAATCGGTTTAGCGGGTATTACAGAAACCCCATTAGTAATTGTTGATACACAACGTGGCGGCCCAAGTACAGGATTACCAACGAAACAAGAACAGTCTGACTTAATGGCGATGATTTACGGTACGCATGGTGAAATTCCAAAAATCGTAATGGCGCCAAGTACAGTTGAAGAAGCTTTCTATGACATTGTAGAAGCATTTAACTTATCTGAAGAATATCAAGTTCCTGTTATTTTCTTAACAGATTTACAGCTTTCGTTAGGAAAACAAACAGTAGAACCACTTAAATTAGATAAAGTGGAAATTCGTCGTGGTAAGCTTGATTTAGAAGCAGAATTACCAGAACGTGAAAATAAAGCATACTTCAAGCGTTATGAAGTAACAGAAGACGGCATTTCACCACGTGTTTTACCTGGTATGAAAAATGGTGTTCACCATGTTACAGGTGTAGAACATGATGAAACTGGAAAACCGTCGGAATCAGCAATAAACCGTAAAGATCAAATGGACAAACGTTTCCGTAAAATGGAGAACTTGAAGTTTAATACCCCTGTTTATAAAAATGTTAAGCATGAAGAAGCAGACGTATTGCTTGTTGGATTTAACTCAACTCGTGGTGCGATCGAAGAGGCAATGACGCGTTTAGAACAAGAGGGTATGAAAGTAAACCATGCTCATGTGCGTTTAATTCACCCGTTCCCAACAGCTGAAATCGATCCACTTGTGAAAAAGGCGAAGCGTGTTGTAGTAGTAGAAAACAATGCAACAGGTCAGCTTGCTAACATTATGAAAATGAATCTTGGTAATGGTGAGAAAATTTCTAGTCTTTTAAAATATGATGGAAACCCATTCTTGCCGAAAGAGATTTACAACGAATGCAAAAAAGGGGTTGTATTAAATGGCAACATTTAAGGACTTTCGTAACAGTGTAAAGCCAAACTGGTGCCCAGGTTGCGGAGACTTCTCAGTGCAAGCTGCAATTCAACGTGCGGCAGCTAACGTTGGCCTAAATCCAGATGAACTTGCTGTTATTTCTGGTATCGGCTGTTCAGGCCGTATTTCAGGTTATATTAATTCATATGGTGTGCATAGTATTCATGGTCGTGCCCTTCCGATTGCACAAGGTGTGAAAATGGCAAATCGTGATTTAACAGTTATCGCTTCAGGTGGTGACGGTGATGGATTTGCGATTGGTATGGGACATACAATCCATTCTATTCGTCGTAATATCGACATTACGTACATCGTAATGGATAACCAAATTTATGGATTAACAAAAGGGCAAACTTCACCACGTAGTGAAGCTGGATTTAAAACGAAAAGCACACCACAAGGTTCAATTGAACCATCACTAAATGTAATGGAAATGGCCTTAACAGCTGGTGCGACATTTGTGGCGCAAAGCTTTTCGAGTGATTTAAAAGAATTAACACAAATTATTGAAGCTGGTATTAACCATAAAGGATTTTCATTAATTAACGTATTTAGCCCATGTGTTACTTACAATAAAGTAAATACTTACGATTGGTTTAAAGAGAACTTAACGAAACTAAGCACAGTAGAGGGATATGATCCATCTAATCGCATGATGGCTATGCAAACTTTAATGGAAAATAACGGTTTAGTAACAGGGTTAATTTATCAAAATACTAAGCAACCATCATATCAAGAACTTGTTAAAGGCTATAGTGAAGAGCCTTTAGTGAAATCTGATTTAAATATGGATCAGAAAATGTTTGATGAGCTTGTTGCTGAATTTATGTAATGTAAGAAAAAAAGGTTGCCGATTTGGCAACCTTTTTTTATGTACAAAATATAGGGTAGCCTTATTTACTTAGAAAATTCAGAATGATAAAATAATATATAAATCGTTGTATGAAAATGGCAAGTTCATTGCTTATGAAATGTAAGGTAATAAAAGGCCTTTGTATTGTTAAGATTGGCGAAACACGTCATACTATGGTAATGTTTATAGGGATAAAGCAATATGCTTTTGGGTAGGACAACAAGAAATGATAAAAAGGGAATGTCTATTTGCGTGGGGAAGACTTCATTCTTATGAATGATTAGATTGATTACTCAAGTTTCAAAGGACAAGTTATCTCTCCAGCTATCTAACCATTTTTGAGGTGAGTCTAAGCGCATTAAAATGGACTATAGAGTGTGTATAGTTAAGGGTGAAAGGAGATTACCGATGAACGAGCAACAACGATTAGCAAGTCAACAAGCAAATTCCTCTATGAAAAAAGAAGAGAAAGATTATAGTAAATACTTTGAAAGTGTATATCAACCACCTTCCTTAAAGGATGCGAAAAAGCGTGGGAAAGAAGAAGTTAAAATTGAACGGGATTTTGGCTTACCTGAAGAGTTTCGCAATTTTGGTACAGGAAGAAAGTTCTATATTCGTACATATGGTTGTCAAATGAATGAGCATGATACGGAAGTAATGGCAGGTATTTTCACAGCACTTGGATATGAACCAACTTTTTCAACTGAGGATGCAGATGTAGTTTTATTAAACACTTGTGCAATTCGTGAAAATGCTGAAAATAAGGTGTTTGGTGAGCTAGGCCATTTAAAGTCACTCAAACGAAGAAATCCAGACCTTTTAATTGGTGTATGTGGTTGTATGTCTCAAGAGGAATCTGTTGTAAATAAAATTATGCAAAAAAATCAGCATGTAGATATGGTATTTGGAACGCATAATATTCATAGACTACCGTACATTCTAAAAGATGCGATGTTCTCGAAAGAGACGGTAGTTGAAGTATGGTCAAAAGAAGGTGACGTAATTGAAAACCTTCCGAAAGTACGTCGTGGTGATATTAAAGCTTGGGTAAATATTATGTATGGCTGTGATAAATTCTGTACGTATTGTATTGTACCGTATACACGCGGAAAAGAGCGAAGTAGACGTCCAGAAGATATTATCCAAGAGATTCGTCATTTAGCTGCAAATGGTTATAAAGAAATTACGTTACTTGGACAAAACGTAAATGCATATGGTAAAGACTTTGAAGATATAGAATACGGTCTTGGCGATTTAATGGACGAACTTCGTAAAGTTGATATTGCCCGTATTCGTTTTACAACGAGCCATCCACGTGATTTCGATGATCACTTAATTGAAGTGCTTGGAAAAGGTGGCAACCTAGTAGAACATATCCATTTACCAGTTCAATCTGGAAGTACAGATATGCTGAAAATTATGGCACGTAAATATTCGCGTGAGCATTATTTAGAACTTGTAAGAAAAATTAAAGAAGCAATTCCAGATGTAGTATTAACAACAGATATTATCGTTGGTTTTCCAAATGAAACAGATGAGCAATTTGAAGAAACGATGTCGTTATATCGTGAAGTAGGGTTTGATACTGCCTTTACATTCATTTATTCTCCTCGCGAAGGTACACCAGCTGCAAAAATGAAAGATAATGTACCGATGGAAGTAAAGAAAGAACGTCTTCAGCGCTTAAATACACTAGTAAATACGTTGGCAATTGAAAAGAATAGTCGTTACAAAGGTCAAATTGTAGAAGTGTTAGTTGATGGGGAAAGTAAAAATAATCCGGAAGTACTTGCAGGTTATACTCGTACGAATAAACTTGTAAACTTCGTCGCTTCAAAATCTTTAATTGGTCAGCTTGTGAAAGTGAAAATAACGGAAGCAAAAACTTGGTCTCTTAACGGGGAATTAGTTGAAGAGCCGATTGAGGTGAAATAATAGATGAAAGTATATTCGAAAGATGACATTGTTGAACAAGCGAAAGAATTAGCAAAAATGATTTCTGAAACAGAAGAAGTTGATTTTTTTAAGAAAGCAGAGGCGCAAATTCATAAAAATGAAAATGTAAAGCGCGCAATCGATGAAATTAAAGCACTGCAAAAACAAGCAGTAAACTTGCAACATTACGGGAAATGGGAAGCTTTAAAAAAGGTAGAAGCTGAAATTGATGCATTGCAAGATAAGTTAGACAGTATTCCAGTCGTACAACAATTTAAATCTTCACAAACATACGTAAATGACTTATTACAGTTAGTTGCTAGTACAATTTCTAACAACGTAACAGATGAAATATTAATTTCAACTGGTGGCGATGTACTAAAGGGTGAAACTGGCGCAGCGGTAGAAAGTAAAAAAGGAAATTGTGGTTGTTAAAGAGATGTCATATTGACATCTCTTTTTTTTGTGGATTAAACGTAAGTTCTTCTCAAAAAAAGAATGACACATTCCGCTATTGTCACGCATATGATTAAGTGAATAGTGATTGAGGAGGGTTACGAATGTCCGAATTTAGAGAGATTATTACAAAAGCAGTGGTTGGAAAAGGACGTAAGTATACAAAGTCAACGCATACATGTGAATCGAATAATGAGCCAACAAGTATTTTAGGGTGCTGGGTAATTAACCACTCGTACGAAGCAAGAAAGAATGGAAAACATGTGGAAATTGAAGGTTTCTATGATGTGAACACTTGGTATTCATTTGATGGAAATACAAAGACTGAAGTTGTAACAGAACGTGTGAACTACACGGACGAAGTAAGTATTGGTTATCGTGATAAAAACTTTTCTGGTGACGATTTAGAAATTATTGCTCGTGTTATTCAGCCGCCAAATTGTTTAGAAGCACTTGTATCACCAAATGGTAATAAAATTGTTGTAACTGTAGAACGTGAATTTGTAACAGAAGTAGTTGGAGAAACGAAAATTTGTGTAAGTGTAAATCCTGAAGGCTGCGTAGAATCAGATGATGATTTCCAAATTGCTGATGATGAATTTGAAGAATTAGATCCGAACTTTATAGTTGATGCAGAAGAAGAGTAATAGAAAGCTAGGGAGAAGTTCTTCCTAGCTTTTTACTTTACATAAGTGGGGCTGAATGAACATGATTCTTTATGAAATATGTTATAATGAAGAAAGACTCCTGAAATAGGAGATAAGAGTGTCCGTGAAATGCGACATATATGAAAATAGATTATCATGTAAGAATTATGGAGGAAAAGTATGACTCAATATACGCCTATGATACAGCAATATTTAAAGGTTAAGGCAGATTATCAAGATGCCTTTTTATTTTTTCGCTTAGGCGATTTTTATGAAATGTTCTTTGAGGATGCTGTAAAAGCAGCTCATGAACTTGAAATTACATTAACGAGCCGAGATGGCGGTAGTAGTGAACGTATACCAATGTGCGGTGTACCGTATCATGCGGCTAAAAACTATATTGAACAACTTGTTGAAAAAGGATATAAAGTAGCTGTTTGTGAGCAAGTAGAAGATCCGAAAACAGCTAAAGGTGTAGTACGTCGTGAAGTAGTACAATTAATTACGCCAGGAACGATGATGGAAGGGCGTACAATTGATGAGAAAGAAAATAACTTCTTAGCCGCATTAACACATTTTGAAGATGGATCATATGCATTAGCTTGTAACGACTTAACGACTGGACAAAATACAGTAACGTTATTGACTGGTTCAGTAGAAGATATTTTATTAGAAGTGTATGCAACTGGTTCGAAAGAAATTGTTGTTGATTCTTCATTTTCTAAAGATGAACTAAACAAGTTAACTGAAACATTGAAAATGACGATTTCGTATGAAGATGCAACGGCAATTCCGGAAGGATTAGAACATCTTGTGAAAAATGTTTCACAAGCAAAATTAATTAAAGCAGTTGGACGTTTATTTAACTATGTAATAAGAACGCAAAAACGTTCTTTAGATCATTTGCAACCAGTAGAAATTTATTATACGAATCAATTTATGAAAATTGATGTACATTCAAAGCGAAATTTAGAACTGACAGAAACACTTCGAACGAAAGAAAAAACAGGATCACTATTATGGTTATTGGACAAGACGAAAACAGCTATGGGTGGTCGTATGTTAAAACAGTGGATGGAACGTCCACTTATACAGAAAGAAAGAATTGAAGAGCGTTTAGAAATGGTTGAAACGTTTGTAAATGATTACTTCTTACGTGAAGATTTAAAGGAAAAGTTAAAAGAAGTATATGATTTAGAACGCTTAGCAGGAAAAGTTGCATTTGGTAACGTAAATGCAAGAGACTTATTACAATTAAGACGTTCATTGCTTCAAGTACCAGCTATTTTAGAAGCAATTAGTTTGTTAGATAACGCTTATGCATCGAGATTAATTCAAGGTGCAGATCCATGTGAAAGCTTAACAGAATTACTAGGAAGAAGTATTCAAGAAAACCCACCGCTTTCGATTAAAGATGGAGATATTATTAAAGATGGTTATAATGACAAGCTTGATCAATATCGTTACGTTAGTAAAAACGGGAAAACGTGGATTGCTGAGCTTGAAAAAAGAGAACGTGATATTACCGGAATTAAATCATTAAAAATCGGATACAACCGTATTTTCGGTTACTACATTGAAGTAACGAAAGCGAATCTTGCAGCACTTCCAGAAGGTCGCTATGAGCGTAAACAGACGCTTGCTAATGCTGAACGTTTCATTACAGATGAACTGAAAGAAAAAGAAACGTTAATCTTAGAAGCTGAAGAAAAAATTGTACAGCTAGAATACGATTTATTTACAGCACTTCGTGAAGAAGTAAAAGTATTTATTCCGAAATTACAACATTTAGCGAAAGTAATTAGTGAATTAGACGTACTGCAAAGTTTTGCAACAGTTAGTGAAGAAGAACAGTTTGTAAAACCTGTACTGACAACGAAGCGCGAAATCTTTATTAAAGATGGTCGTCATCCTGTTGTTGAAAAAGTATTGAACGGGAAATTGTATGTACCGAATGATTGTATTATGCCAGAGAATATGGATGTCTTTTTAATTACAGGGCCGAACATGTCTGGTAAAAGTACGTATATGAGACAATTAGCACTTGTAACGGTTATGTCGCAAATCGGTTGTTTCGTACCAGCAACAGAAGCAGTATTACCTGTATTTGACCAAATCTTTACGAGAATTGGTGCAGCGGATGATTTAATTTCAGGTCAAAGTACATTTATGGTCGAAATGTTAGAAGCGAAAAATGCAATTGCAAACGCATCAGAAAGAAGTTTAATTTTATTCGATGAAATTGGACGCGGTACATCTACGTATGATGGTATGGCACTTGCACAAGCGATTATTGAACATATTCATGACCAAATTGGTGCAAAAACGTTATTCTCTACGCATTATCACGAATTGACGGTGTTAGAAGAGAGTTTAAATCAACTGAAAAATGTACACGTTTCAGCAATTGAAGAGAATGGAAAAGTAGTATTCCTTCATAAAATTCAAGATGGAGCAGCTGATAAAAGTTACGGAATTCACGTTGCGCAACTTGCGGAGCTTCCAGATAGCCTAATCGCTCGTGCGAAAGAAGTGTTAGCACAGCTAGAAGGACAGGAAGAAATTATTATTCCAAAGCGAGTAGAAGTGAAAGTACAAGAAGCTACTCCAGAACCTGTAGTTGTAAAAGAAGAAATAGCAGAAATACAGGAAACGAAAGTAGAGACTGAAGAAGAATCGCAACTATCTTTCTTTGGAGGAGAACAGTCTTCGAAGAAACAAGAAAAGCCTCTGCTAGATCAAAAAGAAACAGCAGTACTGGCGCAAATTAAAAAAATCGATTTACTTGATATGACACCTTTAGAAGCGATGAACGAATTGTATCGCTTACAGAAAAAGTTAAAGAAAGGATGAGTAAGTAGATGGGGAAAATTCGCAAACTCGATGACCAACTCTCTAACTTAATTGCGGCAGGGGAAGTAGTAGAGCGCCCTGCTTCAGTCGTAAAAGAACTTGTGGAAAATTCTATCGATGCGAATAGTACATCTATTGAAATCCACTTAGAGGAAGCTGGGTTATCGAAAATTCGTATCATTGATAATGGTGATGGTATTGCAGAAGAAGACTGTATCGTCGCTTTTGAACGCCATGCAACGAGTAAAATTAAAGATGAAAACGATCTGTTCCGCATAAGAACACTCGGTTTCCGCGGTGAGGCATTGCCAAGTATTGCCTCAGTTAGTGAATTAGAATTAATTACTAGCACAGGTGATGCGCCTGGTACACACCTTATTATTAAAGGTGGAGACATTATAAAGCAAGAGAAGACTGCGAGCCGAAAAGGAACAGATATTACAGTACAAAACTTATTCTTTAATACACCAGCACGTCTTAAATATATGAAAACCATTCATACAGAGCTCGGAAATATTACAGATATCGTGTATCGTATTGCAATGTCACATCCAGAAGTATCGTTAAAACTATTTCATAATGAAAAGAAATTGCTTCATACGTCAGGTAACGGTGATGTAAGACAAGTACTTGCATCGATTTACAGTATTCAAGTTGCGAAGAAGCTTGTTCCAATTGAAGCTGAATCTTTAGACTTTACAATTAAAGGTTATGTAACATTACCAGAAGTAACGAGAGCATCTCGTAATTATATGTCAACGATTGTAAATGGTCGTTACGTTCGAAACTTTGTATTAATGAAAGCAATTCAGCAAGGATACCATACATTACTGCCAGTTGGCCGGTATCCAATTGGTTTCTTATCGATTGAAATGGATCCAATGCTAGTTGACGTTAACGTACATCCAGCGAAATTAGAAGTTCGTTTTAGTAAAGAACAAGAATTGCTAAAGCTGATCGAAGAAACATTGCAAGCTGCATTTAAAAAAATACAGCTTATTCCAGATGCAGGTGTAACAACGAAGAAAAAAGAAAAAGACGAAAGTGTGCAAGAACAGTTCCAGTTTGAGCATGTGAAGCCAAAAGAACCATCTATGCCGGACATCGTTTTACCGACTGGCATGGATGCAAAACAAGAAGAACCGCGGGCTGTGAAACAGCCTGCGCAGCTTTGGCAACCACCAAAGCAAGAATGGCAACCACCACAGTCGCTCGTGAGAGAAGAACAAAGTTGGCAACCATCCACTAAACCGATAATCGAAGAGCCAATTCAAGAAGAGAAATCGTGGGACAGTAATGAAGAGGACTTTGAACTAGAGGAATTAGAAGAAGAAGTTCGGGAAATAAAAGAGATTGAGATGAACGGGAATGACTTACCACCGCTTTATCCAATTGGACAAATGCATGGAACATATATTTTCGCTCAAAATGATAAAGGATTATATATGATTGACCAGCATGCCGCGCAGGAACGTATTAATTATGAATACTTCCGTGATAAAGTAGGAAGAGTAGCGCAAGAAGTACAAGAGTTACTTGTACCGTACCGTATTGATCTATCTCTTACTGAATTTTTACGTGTCGAAGAGCAGTTAGAAGAACTAAAAAAAGTCGGGCTATTTTTAGAACAATTCGGCCATCAATCCTTTATCGTCCGCTCGCATCCAACATGGTTCCCGAAAGGACAAGAAACAGAAATCATCGATGAAATGATGGAGCAAGTTGTTAAACTAAAAAAAGTTGATATTAAAAAGTTACGTGAAGAAGCAGCCATCATGATGAGCTGTAAAGCATCCATTAAAGCGAATCAATATTTAACGAACGATCAAATATTTGCTTTACTGGAAGAACTACGTACAACAACAAACCCGTACACATGCCCGCACGGAAGACCAATTCTTGTGCATCATTCTACTTATGAGTTGGAGAAGATGTTTAAGAGGGTTATGTAGAGTGAATAGATTACATATGAAAAGGGAGTAACATTTACTGTTGCTCCCTTTTCATATGTAGATTTAATTGTAAACGAGAATATGGTGGAGTAATTTTGTATTGTATTTCTTGGTTGCGTTAACTTAAATTTATCTATGTATAAAAAAGCGCTGTATACAGCACTTTTTAAAAGGTGCATGAATTGTATCATTACTAACTAAATAACTATGCATGGCCAAATGTTGCTTCTTATTTAGCCAATTGTCATAAGGATCTATACAATTACTTATTTTTATTATTATTAATTTTTTCAGTGTATAGAACTTGCTCTTTATAGTGCTTCTTAATTGGGAAGTTATGTGTACCTGTGCCGTTCTTGAATTTTTTGTCAATGGGGTTCTTTAGAGGAACTGTTGTAGTTTCAGTAAATTCATATGGGTAATTTATTTTAGATTTATCTTCAAACATGAAAATGCCTCCTTTTAGGATCTCCTAAATTCTTTACTATAACATGATATGCATATAGATATTTTTTGGACTAGTTATTTATATAGGTTAATGGAATTTAATTACATAACTAATGAAACATTTTAAAGGAAAACAATTTGAGAAAGAAATGGTATGAATAGATGTTGGCTCCTATTGTTATTTTTTTGTTTAACAGCACAGTGAATTGTGCATATAAATTC
>NZ_WEII01000058.1:0-29855 GCF_009183805.1 Bacillus sp. B2-WWTP-C-10-Post-4
ATATTAAGTTAACATATAGATAACCTGTAAATCAATGTATAAACCAAAATATAGAAATAAAGAATTCGAAGGGTGAAGAATGAGAAATGGTTATATTAGGAGCAGTTGTAAATGGGATTTGTATTATATTTGGTACTTTACTTGGTAAATTATTTAGTAGGATTCCAGAAAGTATGAAAGGGACGATAATGCACGCAATCGGTTTAGCGGTTACTGTGCTTGGGCTTCAAATGGCATTAAAAAGTGAAAACTTTCTTGTTGTCATACTGAGTTTAGTGATTGGTACGGTAATTGGAGAATGGTTACAATTAGAAGAAAAGTTAAAACATTTAGGGGATTGGCTAGAAAATAAAGTTGGATCGAAGGGGAAAGGAAGCATATCAGAAGGTTTTGTAACAGCTACTTTAATTTTTGCAATTGGTGCGATGGGGATACTTGGTGCACTTGACAGTGGGATTCGCGGAAATCATAATATTTTATTTACCAAGGCAATTATCGATGGATTTATTTCTATTATATTAACGACAACTCTAGGAATTGGCGTAGTATTTTCGGCGATTCCAGTTGTTTTATATGAAGGTGGTATTGCAGTTTTTGCAACACAAATTAATAGTTTTGTCCCAAAAGAATTAATGAACCAATTTATAGTGGAGATGACGGCTACGGGCGGCATTATGATATCTGCTATCGGATTAAACTTACTCGGATTTATTAAAATTAAAGTGGCAAATTTACTTCCAGGTATATTAGTAGTGGGTGTAATTGTTTCAATTATTTATGGTTACGGTTTGTTAGTAAATTAGTAGAGGGTGGAAACACATATGGAGGAATTTCAATTTACAAAACGTGTGCATAAAATATTGGAGATTGCAGCAGAAGAGAGTGAGTATAACATAATTCACCCGGTCCATCTGTTTATAGGTATGTGTAAAGAAGGTACAGGAGTTTGCGCTGAGTTATATATGTATTTGTTTCATAAAGTCGGTCCAGATTTTTCAGAAAAACTTTCGTTACGAAAACGATTCGATTTACATAATCAAGAGTATAAAAAAATAGGGCAATATAAACTATCTTATAAGGCGATAGAAATTTTACAAATAGCGAAGAAACGTATGGAACGCTTTCAGCAAGTAGTAATCAATGAAGGACATATTATGTATGCGTTATTTCGTGTAGATACAGATATTGGCGAATTTATACATACACAAATGCAAGAAGATATATTACGTATTACAGCTGCACCGAGAGACTTAGCGGTTGATTTAAATAGTTTTAAACCTACTTATAACACATTATTTTGTCATGTAAGAAGAGCTAGTCCTTCTGATTTTGATAAGTTATCACGATTTGTGGCGGCTGAATTTTGTGAACGGTGGTTACAGTCGGTTGATTACGGATTTCGGACATATAATGAAAAGTTACCTATCTATATTGCACAGCAGGAGGAAGTAATAGTTGGTTTCGCCTGTTACGATGTAGTGAGAGGAAAGAAAGGATTGTTTGGTCCAATGGGCATAGCGAAACAAAATCGTGTGAAAGGTGTAGGAAAAGAATTATTGTATCATTGTTTATATAATATGAAGCAAGATGGATATGAATATGCGATTATTGGACAAGCAGGTCCCATTGAGTTTTACGAGAGAAATTGTAATGCTCGTTTAATACCGATAGATAATAAGTAACCAACTTCATATAGAGGAGTTGGTTTTATTATGAAAATGATGTAGAGATGTAGTGGTTTTTACTAGAAAATAGCGGGTTTTGTAGTAAATCTTGCATAAAAAGCAAATTACTAAACTTTTTACAAGAAAGGGTGTAGAATGGGTATCTAAAGAAAGAAGGTGTGAAAATGGCCAGCTGGAAACGAAATTTAATGATTTGTTGGCTAGGTTGTTTTACCACTGCAGCCGGTATGAGTTTAGTAATTCCTTTCTTATCTTTTTATATTGAGGAATTAGGAGTAACTGGCACTTCAAGTATTGCACAGTGGTCGGGACTTGCATTTGGTGTAACATTTTTAATGGGTGCGATCGTATCGCCAATATGGGGAAAGCTTGGTGATATACATGGACGGAAACTGATGCTTATTCGTGCTAGCCTCGGTATGGCGATTATTATGACGCTTATGGGGTTTGTAACGGATGTATATCAATTAGTCGCACTAAGATTTTTAATGGGAGCAGTATCTGGTTTCCTTTCAACCGCAATGACATTTATTGCAGCAGAAACTCCGAAAGAACATTCAGGATGGGCAATTTCTACAATTTCAACTGGTGGCGTGAGCGGTTCTTTACTTGGTCCATTACTTGGTGGATATTTGTCTGAGTTAATTGGAATGCGTCATGTCTTTCTTGTTACAGGAGCTTTTTTATTCCTTTCCTTTCTCATCGTTTTTTTCTTCTTGCATGAAGAAAATCACTCTGCTCAAGCAAAAAAAACACAGCCGAAAAAAGTATGGACGATGGTCCCAGCGAAGCATTTAATTATTAGTTTATTTGTAACAACATTTATTATTCAACTTGCTAATATGTCAGTTCAACCAATTGTTACATTGTACGTGAAAAATTTAGTAGGTCCTCATACTGCACATATTGAAACAATTGCGGGAGCAGTTATGTCAGCAACAGGATTAGCCGTTATTTTGGCAGCACCAAGACTAGGAAGATTATCAGATCATATCGGTCCTCAAAAAACGTTAGTTGTAGCGTTATTTGCTGCAGGAATTATTTTTATCCCGCAAGCATTTGTAACCTCAGCTTGGCAACTATTAATTCTTCGATTTTTATTAGGTATCGCACAAGCAGGATTATTACCTTCCGTACAAACTCTACTAAAACAACATACACCAACCCATGTTACGGGACGGATATTTGGATATAATCAATCATTTCAGTTTTTAGGAAATATGATTGGTCCAGTGCTCGGGGGACAAATTGCAGCACATGCAGGCTTCCAATATGTTTTCCTCTCTACATCATCACTATTATTTATTGCGTGTATCTGGGTTTATTTTCATAATAAGAACGAAGAGGTATCAGAGAAACGACATTTGGAAGTTAGTTAACTAAGTGAATGAAAAAGAAAAAGGATGAAGCAGCATGTGCTTCATCCTTTTCTTTAAAATCGAAGACAAAGATAACTTAATGTACCAAGCTCGTAACTACGGTGAATGACTTCACCGCTATTTTCACCACTTCCCATAGCGATAAATAAAGGAACAAAATGTTCTGCTCTTGGTACTGCTAATTGTGCATGAGGAGCATTTTTCTCCCAATTAAACAATGCATCTTTATCGTTATGCTGCATATGTTTAATAATCCAATCATCAAATTCAATTGCCCATTTTTCAGGTGTAGTTTGATTCCATTTCAAAGCTCGTAAGTTATGGACGGTAACACCACTCCCGATTACTAAAATATCTTCTTGTCCGAGTCCTTTAAGTGCTTCTCCAATTTTAAATTGTTCTTTTGCAGAAAGGAATGGATTGACTGATATTTGCACGACAGGAATATTTGCTTCTGGATATATGCGGTGCAGGAGTGTCCATGAACCATGATCTAAACCTCTCGTCATATTATGATGGACTGAAATACCTTTGTTCTTAAATTTTGTTTCTAACATAGATGCAATGCTAGAAGAGCCTTTCGCACGATATTTGATTTCGTATAACTCAGGGGGAAAACCTCCAAAATCATAAATTGTTTCATACTCGTTATCTGATGAGGAAATCGTTAATACTTCACTTTCCCAGTGAGCAGTGAAAATAACAATTGCTTTCGGTTTATATGTTTCTCCAAGTGTTTTTAAAAATCGTGTATAGTCTGTATCTTGAATAGCGAGCATAGGCGAACCATGTGCTAAAAATAATGATGGCATCATAATAGTAGAAACCTCCTAAAAATTATATAGTTACTTTATGTAAGTAACTATATAATTTTATTTTCGGTTCGTCAACATAATAGTTATTGAGCTAATTGGAAAAGTGAGTCATTTGTCATAATGAAGGCAATTGCATATAATACATAGTAAGAAAAATGAATAGATATTCATTTTTAAAGATACATAATAGAGTTGGGAGCTGACGAAATGAACGTACAGGAAAGTTTCGTTACGGCATTGGATGGATCAGAAATTTATTTACGCAAGTGGTTGCCAGAAGGTAAACCGAAAGGGATTATTCAAATTGCACATGGTATGACAGAACATGCAGGTGTTTATACAGACTTTATTGCTGCGTTATTAGAAGCAGGGTATGGTGTTTATGCACATGATCATAAAGGTCATGGGAAAACAGTGAAAAGAGAAGAAGATTATGGTCATTTTAAACCAAATGTAGGTTGGAATGAGGCTGTGTCTGATGTTATTTTTGTATCAGAAACGGTAAGAAAAGAGCAGACATGCCCGTTATTTTTACTTGGCCATAGTATGGGTTCTTTTTTATCAAGACGTGCTGTGCAACTTAGAGGCGAATTATATGATGGATTTCTGATTTCAGGAACAGGTGGAAATCCAGGGCTTTTAGGAGCTATTGGTCATAAAGTAGCAACAATCGAAATGAAGTTGCGCGGGGCAAAAACGAAAAGTCCAATGTTAAACTTTTTATCTTTCGGAAACTTCAATTCGAACTTTAAGCCAAATCGTACAAAATTTGATTGGTTATCTTCAGATAATAATCAAGTTGATAAATATATTGCGGATCCGTTATGTGGTTTCATTTGTACGACGAGTTTTTACCGAGAATTATTTTCTGGTGTATTAGAAGTAAATAAACTAGAAGAATACAAGAAGACGCCAAAGAATCTTCCAATACATATATTCTCTGGTGATCGTGATCCTGTTGGCGATATGGGGAAAGGTGTAAAAGAAGTATATGAAAACTATAAAAAATGTGGTGTGAAAGACGTGACACTACGTTTATATGAAAATGGTAGACATGAAATGTTTCATGAAGTAAATAAGGATGAAGTATTTAAAGATTTAATTTCGTGGTTAGATGCGCATAATAAATGAGAAAGATAATCCCAAACTGTTTGTAGTTTGAGATTATTTATTTTACAGAAATACGGGCAATAAATTTTTAAATTTACTTTACTTAATAAAAAATAAATCTTATTCTAGAGTCGTTAAAAAAATAAAGAAATATTGTATGAGAGGAAACCTCACTTTTCTGAAGTGAGGTTTTTTGTAGTAACGAAGTAATAGTGAATAAAAATAATTTTAAAAATAATTTAAAATCAAACTATTTATAAAGAAACAGATGCCTGTTCATAATAGTAGTATAATAGTGAATGAGGTGTTAATAGAATGGAAGATAGAACATTAGGTTTATTACTAGATGTTGTTGGTGAATTATTTTCAGATGAAATTTCAATTGCTGTTTCGAATACGAAAGAATATATTTACTATCGGCCAAGTAAACGAATTGATTTAAAGATTAGCGCTGGGGATCCTATAAAGGAAGGAACGATTGCTCATAAAGCGATGGTGATGAATCAAAAAACATCTGAGTTTATGAATCGGGATGTTTTTGGTATTCCTTATCATGGAATGGCTGTACCATTTTCAAACAATGGAAAGCTTGAAGGGTGCGTAACGGCAATTTATCCAGCTTTAACGGATGGAAAGTCAGTCGTTACTTTAAAAACAACAGATGGCTGGATTCCAGTTCCTTTTTCAAAGGTTATGTATTTAGAGGCTAAAGATAAAAAGACGTATGTGAATTCAGAAGAGTTATCAGGAACACATAAATACTCTCTGCAAGAATTCGAATACTTGCTTCCTAAAGATTCATTTATTAGATGTCACCGTTCGTTTATTGTAAATGTTAATCATATTAAAGCGATTTATCCTGATACCCATTCTACTTTTGTACTTTCGATGGATAATGGTGAGAGAGTACCAGTTAGTCAATCATACGCTAGTTATTTCCGTAAGCTTCTAGGATTCTAAATTTTTCTGCTTTAGAACCTAAATTTGCTGTTCTGTCTGAATTTTCGTTATTTTATACTAAAATCCCTATTTTGATAGTGTAAATGTGTAAAATAATTATGAATATTCAATGAGAGAGGGATTACATATGGAGAATAATTTAGATAGAATCAGAGATCAACGTCTAAAAGATCGGGTAGTTACACCTGAAGAAGCAGCTTCCTGGATTCAAAGTGGAATGACTTTAGGCTTAAGTGGGTTTACACGTGCAGGTGATGTAAAAGCAGTCCCATTTGCGCTTGTAAACCGAGTTAAGAATGATGAATCTTTTAAAGTAAATGTTTATACTGGGGCTTCTTTAGGCTCGGATGTAGACAAATTATTTGCTGAGGCAGGAATTTTAGGGAAAAGATTACCTTTCCAAGCTGACGCGACGATGCGAAAAGGAATTAATAACGGAGACTTTTTATTTGTGGATCAACACTTATCTCATACAGCAGAGTTACTCCGCGCTGACGTTCTGGATATAGATTTCGCTATTTTGGAAGCGGTTGCGATTACAGAGGACGGAATGATTATTCCAACCACTTCAATTGGAAATTCCTTAGCGTTTTCCTTAAATGCTAAGTCTATTATTATTGAAATGAATATGGCTCAATCCACGCAATTAGAGGGACTACATGATCTATATGAACCAGGTAAACAAGGGGAGAGGCTTCCAATTCCGCTTGTGAAAACAGATGACCGAATTGGAACAATCGGTATTCCAATTGATCCTGAAAAAGTAAAGGGAATTGTGTTTACGAATCAATTGGATTCGCCATCGACAATTGTTCCTCCGGATGAAGAAACGGTCATTATGGCACAGCATTTAATAGAATTCCTTCGAGAAGAAGTTAAAATAGGGCGATTAACAAATCGTTTAGCGCCGTTACAATCAGGAATTGGTTCAGTTGCTAACGCAGTATTGCATGGAATGTTAGATTCAGAATTTGAAGATTTAGAAGTGTATTCTGAAGTTTTACAAGATGCAGTTTTTGATCTTATGGATGCTGGAAAAGTCAATTTTGCTTCTTGTTGTTCTATCACGCTTTCTGAAGAGAAAATGCAACAAGTATTTTCTAACTTTGAAAAATATCGTGACAAATTAATGATGCGTCCGCAAGAGATTTCCAATCATCCTGAAATCATTCGTCGCCTTGGATTAATCTCAATTAATACTGCATTAGAATTAGATATATACGGAAATGTTAACTCTACTCACGTTTTAGGTACAAAAATGATGAATGGAATTGGTGGGTCTGGTGATTTTGCAAGAAATGCACGCCTAGCTATCTTTGTTACTAAATCGATTGCGAAAGGTGGTAACATTTCAAGTATTGTTCCTTTCGTTTCTCATGTAGACCATACTGAACATGATGTAGATGTTATTGTTACTGAACAGGGGTATGCCGACTTAAGGGGACTTGCGCCAAGAGAAAGAGTGGAACTTATTATTGAGAATTGCGCACATCCAATGTATCGTGATCAACTACGTGCTTATTACGAAGAAGCAAAAACAAGAGGTGGACAAACTCCTCATATTTTAGAAAAAGCTTTTTCTTGGCATACGAATTATGCTAAAAATGGAACAATGCTTGAAGCGGTAGTAGAAACTGTATAGGTTTGTATCGTACGAAATAGTAAAACGAATGAGTGAGTTTGAAGATTAAATTTTAGAAAAAGAGAACACCAACTTTTAGGGATGGTGTTCTTTTTCTTTAAAAAAATTGTACTGGTTATAATAAAGATTTATAAAAATAACCTCTAATTTATGAAAAAAAAGGTTTTTTGAAGTGCTTTCCGAATCAATTTAGTAGTTTACATATCGAAGGTGAGGAGAAAGAATCATGAAGATAAGAGAAGCGTTATTAAGTGAAGCAAATGAATTAAGTGAATTCGCACTACAATCAAAAGCAACGTGGGATTATAGTGAAGAATTCATACTTGCTTGTAAGGAAGATTTAACAATTACAGAAGAATACATAAAAAATAATTTTGTATATGTTTTAGAAAACGATAATGCGAAGATTGGTTTTTTCTCATTATTACGTAATGATAAAGCTCTCGATTTCTTGTACATTCATCCTGATTACAAAGGAAAAGGTTACGGGAAAATACTTTGGGAGTACGTAATAGAAAAAGCCAATGAACTAGGATTAAAAAGTTTTACGATTGATAGTGATCCGAATGCAAAAGGATATTACTTGAAAATGGGGGCACAGTTAATAGGAGAGACACCATCAACTGTCTTTAAGGGGCGTGTACTGCCTCTTTTGAAATATGATGTGTAAAACTATTAATAGTAGGGGAAGATTAGAATGGATGATGTAAAGGAAAAAAGAATATATGAAGCACTAATAAAATCGTGGTCGATTGAAACGAGTTCAAAGTGGACAATTGAAAACCCAGCAAAGGGACAGTGTGGTGTAACGGCTCTAGTCGTTCAAGACATATATGGAGGAGAAATTAAAAAGACAAAAGTAAGAGAGGTATGGCACTTTTATAACTTTATAGATGGGCAGAGATTTGATTTTACAGAGAATCAATTCAATGGGAAATTGAATTATATGGATGTGGAATCAAATCGGAAAGAAGCATTTGCAGATACAAATGAAAAACAATATAGCATTTTGAAGGAAAAAGTAATGAAAGAATTCAAATTATCTTTTGACTCTTAATCTTTAATAAGTTACTATAATGGTGGTAACTTATTAAAGGGAACTTCATAGAGTTGAAAGGGGAAATACTTTTGAAAACAACTTATGTAAACGCTACAATTGTAACGATGAATGAACAAAACGAAGTGATAGAAAATGGATATATCATTGTAGAAAATGATCAAATTATAGATGTAAAGAGCGGAGAATTCGCTAATGATTTTGAAGTAGATGAAGTAATTGATATGAAAGGAAAGTGGGTTTTACCAGGGCTTGTAAATACACATACACACGTTGTAATGAGTCTCCTAAGAGGTATTGGCGATGATATGTTATTACAGCCGTGGCTTGAGACGAGAATTTGGCCACTGGAAAGTCAATTTACTCCCCAAATTGCGGTCGCTAGTACGGAATTAGGATTACTTGAGATGGTGAAAAGTGGTACAACATCATTCTCTGACATGTTTAATCCAATTGGAGTAGATCAAGACGCAATTATGGAAACGGTATCAAGGAGCGGGATGCGAGCTGCTGTTTCAAGGACTTTATTTAGCTTCGGAACGAAAGACGATGAAAAGAAAGCGATTGAAGAAGCTGAGAAATATGTGAAGCGTTACTATAACGAAAGTGGCATGTTAACTACGATGGTTGCACCACATAGTCCATATACATGTAGTACAGAATTGTTAGAAGAGTGCGCACGGATTGCAGTAGAGAATCAAACGATGGTTCATATCCATCTTTCTGAAACAGAGCGTGAAGTACGTGATATTGAAGCACAATATGGAAAACGTCCAGTAGAATATGCAGCGAGCTGCGGATTGTTTAAACGCCCAACAGTTATTGCACACGGTGTAGTATTAAATGAAGATGAGCGTGCATTTTTAGCAGAAAATGACGTTCGAGTAGCTCATAATCCGAATAGTAATTTAAAACTAGGTTCTGGTATAGCGAATGTAAAAGCGATGCTAGAAGCAGGAATAAAAGTAGGAATTGCAACAGATAGTGTTGCATCTAACAATAATTTAGATATGTTTGAAGAAATGCGCATAGCGACTTTACTACAAAAAGGTATTCACCAAGATGCAACAGCTTTACCAGTTGAAACAGCTCTTACACTTGCGACAAAAGGAGCTGCTGAAGTAATCGGGATGAAACAAACAGGATCACTTGAGATTGGAAAATGTGCTGATTTCATTACAATTGATCCGTCTAATAAGCCTCATTTACAACCAGCGGATGAAGTGTTATCACACCTTGTATATGCTGCTAGTGGAAAAGATATAAGCGATGTAATTATTAACGGAAAACGTGTCGTTTGGAATGGCGAATGTAAAACGTTAGATGAAGAGCGTATTATATTTGAAGCAAGTCGTTATAAACGAGGTTTGCAAAGATAACTAATTATGTGGCAGTTGAAAAAGCTATCCTTTTAAAAGGATAGCTTTTTTCTTGAACGAATAAATATTCAAAAGAATATCGCATCTTTCTGTTCATATTTCTGCTATAATATATAACGCTTTATAATATTTTATACTTAAGGAGAACAACTCATGAAGCGAAAAAAGAGCCATTTAATGGTAATGGCACTTGTTACATCTTTATTATTAACAGCTTGTAATAATAAAGCGAATAAAAGTGATACAGAGGTTAAAAAACAAGTGTTAAATGTAACAGTATCAGAAGAAATTCCTTCTCTGGACACTGCGAAAACGATGGATGGTACATCAGCACACGTTATGCAAAACATATTTGAAGGGTTATATGTATTAAATGATCAAGATCAGCCTACTCCAGCAGTAGCAAAATCGTTTAAAAGAAGTGAAGATGGTAAGAAATATACATTTAACTTGCGTAAAGATGCAAAATGGTCAAATGGAGATAATGTAACAGCAAATGATTTTATATTTGCATGGAAACGTGCAATTAACCCTGAAACGGCATCTCAATATGCATACATGCTCTTTTATGTGAAAAATGCGAAAGAGATTAATAAGGGAACAATGCCTCTTGATGCACTTGGGGTTAAAGCAATAAATAATTATACGTTAGAAGTTGAACTGGAACAGCCAGTTCCGTATTTTTTACAGCTGTTAGCACTACCTATATACTTACCACAGCATGAATCATTTTTGAAAGAACAAGGAAACAATTATGCATTGGAACCTAGTAATCTCATATATAACGGGCCATTTGTATTAGAAAAATGGAAGCATGAACAAGAGTTTCAATTAAAGAAGAATGCTGCATATTGGGATCGAAAGAAAGTGAAATTAGACGAAATAAACTTTCATATCGTAAAGGATACAATGACAGCTGTAAATTTATATGAAGCCGGAGATTTGGATCGAGTACCTATTAATTCGCAAATTGTAGACAAGTATAGAGGGAATAAGGAATTACATATGTCGAGTGATCCTGGAATTGCCATGCTTCGTTTTAATGAAAAAAATACCGCGTTAGCAAATAAAAAAGTGCGTCAATCTATTTCATTAGCGTTAAATAAAGATGATTTTGTTGCTCACTTTATTAATAACGGAGCAAAACCTGCAAGCGGGCTTGTACCAGTTGGTCATGTAAATGAAGTGACCGGTAAAGATTTTAGAAAAGAAAACGGAGATCTTTCTTCATATGATTTGCAAAATGCGCAAAAGATTTGGAAAGAAGCGAAAAAAGAGCTTGAAGTAGAGCAAGTAAACCTCGAGTTTTTAACGTTTGAACAAGATAATGCAAAACGGATGGCAGAATATATAAAAGGTGATTTAGAAAAGAATTTGCAAGGAATCGCGATACAAATTAAACAACAGCCATTTAAGCAAAAATTACAGTTAGAACAAACAGGTGATTACGATATAACTATGGCAAATTGGGGACCTGACTATAAAGACCCAATTAGTTATTTAGAGTTATTTACGACAGGGAATCCGAATAATAAAATGAATTATTCTAATGTTCATTACGATGAATTAATAAAGAAAGCGAAAACGGATTTTGTACTAGATACGGAAAACCGATGGGAAGCGTTGCGAGAAGCCGAGCAGGTATTATTAGAAGATGCTGCGGTAGCGCCGCTTTATCATATTGGCTCAGCATATGTACAAAAGGATTATGTAAAAGGAATTGAAAAGCATCAATTTGGTGGTATTTATACTTATAAGAATGCTTATATTGCTAATGAATAAATACAAAAAACCTTACTTTTTAAAAGTAAGGTTTTTTACACATGAATTCTATTAAACCGATTTCAATAAAGCGTAAAAATTCGTATCATATGGGACATCATCTTGATACATATAATTTTTTAGAACGCCTTCTTTTTCAAAGCCTAATTTTAATAGTACTTTATTGGAAGCTTCATTTTCAAGAAATACAATTGCTCCAATCCGCTTTAAATGAATCGTATGGAAACCGTATGATATAACCTCAGAAACAGCTTCAGTCGCATATCCTTTTCCCCAGTGTTCAGGCAAAAAGGCATAACTTATATTGGCCCGTTTATGCTCAAAAGACCAATCGTGAAAACCAATGGTACCAATGAGTTCTTTCGTGTCTTTTAATTCGATTCCCCATTTTATACCGCTTCTTGCATTGTAACTCAACTTAAAATTATGAATGATTTGCTTCACTTGATCAATATCTTGTAACGGTTTTTGGCCATAATAGCGCAGTACATTAGTATTAGAAAAGCATTGTAGTATACGCGGTGCATCTTCTTCGGTAAGTTCTCTTAAAATGAGTCGGTCTGTTTTCAATATAGGAAACATGCTTTCACTCCATTTCTTTTGAAACTAGAATGTGTTGTTATTATATAATCTAGTCTGAAAATAAAGATTATTCAAGAGGGGAGTATGGTTTTAATTTATGATAAAATTGATTGTGGAATATATTTCAAAAAGAGGTTTGTATATGGAGAAAAATTCAATTTTAATTGTAGATGATGATCAAGATATTGTTCAATTTATAAAAGTGAATCTAATGCAAGAAGGTTTTAAAGTTTTTAGTGCTCATAACGGAGAAGAGGCTTTAGAAATAATAAATAATAACAGTATTCAACTTGCTATTTTGGATATTATGATGCCACAAATGGATGGGATAGAATTGTGTAGAAGGATTAGAGAGAAACATAGTTTACCAATTATGTTTTTAAGCGCGAAATCATCGGATGTCGATAAGGTAATTGGATTTAGTACTGGGGCAGATGATTATATTGTGAAGCCGTTCAGTACAATTGAATTTATCGCAAGAGTGAAAGCTCAATTAAGAAGGTATACATATTTCAACCAAAATGCTGTCCAAGTAATGGAAAAGAAAATAAATATTAGAGGTTTAGAAATAGATGAAGCGTCGAGAACTGTAATGTTATATGGAGAAACAATGAATCTTACGAAAACTGAATATGATATTTTACACTTAATGGCAGCCGCAAGGAATCGTGTGTTTACAATTGAAGAAATATATGAGAGCGTTTGGAACGAAAGAGCCTATGAAAGTAATAATACAGTAATGGTTCATATTGCAAGATTGAGAAATAAAATTGAAGAGAATCCAAAAGAACCGAAGTTTATACAAAATGTTTGGGGAGTCGGATATAAAATTGAAGATTAGATCTTTACAGGGTATTAGGGCGAAATTTTTTTTAGCTTTCATATGTAGCATCTTGTTAGCGACTGTAAGTATAATAGTGCTTCAAATTTTAGTTGGAAATATATATAGTCATGTTAATGCGTTAGAGGAAAAATATTCATTTTTATACTTTATAGTTTTTTTGATTTTTACTACGACATACTTTGCATGTATGACAAAAACAATGATGAAAAGATTGTCTGAAATTAATAAGAACGTGAAGGAAATAAGTAATGGTAATTTTGAAGTACATATACCTATTTCAAAAAATGACGAGATTGGTGAATTAGCGACGAATGTAAATAGAATGGCCAAAAGTTTAAAAGAGTCTATCGAGAATGAAAAAAAATCACAGGAAATGAAAAATGAAATGATTAGTAATATTTCTCATGATTTACGAACGCCAGTAACATCTTTAATCGGTTATGCGGACCTGTTAGGAAATAAACTCCATTCGAATGGAGAAGAATGTGAACAGTATGTAAGTATATTAAAGCGAAAAAGTTATGAATTAAAACATCAAGTAGATGATTTATTAGAATACTGTCAAATAAATTATAGAGAGATTGAATTACATAAAGATGAAGTAGATATGAAAGCATTAATTGAACAAATCATGATTGGCTTTGTACCACAATTAGATGATGCTAATATGAGCTTTTATATTAAAAGTGATGAAGTGCTGTATGTAGAAGTTGATGTGGCACTTATAGTGAGACTATTTGAAAATATAATAGGTAATAGTATTATGTATGGAAAAGATGGAAAGGAAATTGCAATTGGAATTTCCAATAAAATAATGAATGTTGAAGTAGAAATTAAAAATTTTGGACAATGTATTCCGGAAGAGGACCTTCCTTACGTTTTTGAGAAATTTTATCGTAGTGAAAAATCACGTAGTTCTTATACTGGTGGGAAAGGAATGGGGCTTGCAATTTCAAAAAGTATAGCCGAGCTCCATCAAGGGGATCTAACTGTACGTAGTAACGATAAAGAAACAGTTTTCACTGTGAAATTACCGCAGTATAAAAAAGTAAGAAAGTCGTAAGTATTTCTTTTATATGTCGTAATTTTTACTTTGTATCATTGAGAAAAAGGATATGAGAGTAGGGATGCGACATGTGGAAGAAATTTTTATTAGTGATTATAGTTTCTTTTTTAATTATAAGTTGGATCTTAGTTTATGTAGCTAATGGTGTTACATCAGTTTTTGTTTGGTGGAGTATTCAGGCTTTTAGTTTTATTTCAGTTTTCCTCTTGGTAGGATCAGTAATAATATTTTTTTGGAAAGGCATTTTTAGAAAGCGGATAGATAGAACGCTATTTTTAATCATTCTGTTTTCTATCATTGGAGCTTGGCCTGTCGGTTGGTTTGCTAATATAGGTAGAATTGCTTACCCAGCAGATATACAATCTATGAGTCCTAAAGCAGTAGTTCGTGTTCCTTTGAATGAACGAGCATTAATAGGCTGGGGCGGTGATCAGTTAGAAACGAACTATCATGTTATAAAGCCAAATGAAAGGTGGGCATATGATATCCTCATTCCACCTGCTGAAGTGAAAAGTAGTAAGTTAGAGGATTACGGAATATATGGAGCGAAAGTAATGGCACCAGCTTCTGGGACGGTTGTATCAATCAATAATGATGAAAAAGATTTAATTCCCGGATTGGATGATTTTCAGTCAATGGCAGGGAATTACATATATTTACGGATAGATGAAACAGAGACATTTTTGATTCTTGCCCACTTAAAGAAAGGGTCCATTAAAGTTAGAGAAGGACAACGTGTAAATGAAGGAGAATTTCTTGCTCAAGTCGGTAACTCAGGAAGTTCAAGTGAGCCACATTTACATATCCATCATCAAAGGCAAAATCCGTCCAAGGTAAGTATGTTTTTTGCGGAAGGATTGCCACTTTACTTTCGAACTGAAAATGGTGTCATGATGCCGGAAAGAGGGACATACATAAGTGGTAACTAGAAGAAAATCATTTCATCCAAAAAGGGTATTCCAAATTAAAATTGGAATACCCTTTTTCATTATCCTACAAATGTTTGATACAGTAAGAAGATATTTAAAATGATAACGAGTGCTGCAATTATCCAAGCGATAAATGTTGTTATACGGTGGTTAACGAGTGCACCCATAATCTTTTTGTTACTTGTAAACAGAATAAGTGGTACTAGCGCAAATGCAATACCGAATGATAAGACGACTTGGCTCATGACTAGAGCGTAAGTTGGATTTACACCTAAAGCGATAATAACTAGTGGTGGAATCATTGTAATAAATCGGCGTAAGTATAACGGAATATGCATGCGAATGAAACCTTGCATAATAATATCACCCGACATTGTACCGACAGAAGAGCTAGATAGTCCTGCTGATAAAAGTCCAATCCCAAATAATGCAGCCGATACAGGACCTACTAAATTGGTAAATTGAGTGTAAGCAACATCTAAATCTTCAACGTGCAAGCCGTTTTTAAAGAATAGTGCAGCAGCAACAATTAACATACTTGCATTAATTGCTCCAGCAATAACCATTGCAATAATAATATCGATAAATTCGAAACGAAAAATCTTTTTCTTTTGTTCGTCAGTTGTTCCGACCACGCGGCGTTGTGTTAATGCAGAATGCAAGTATATTGCATGTGGCATAACTGTTGCACCTAAAATCCCTGCTGCAAGTAATATACTGTCTACACCTTGGAATTTTGGAATAAATAGTCCTGAAAGAAGGGGACTTAATTCTGGTTTTGCATAAAAAACTTGAATCCCAAAAGCGATTACTACAATGAAAATCATTCCTGTAATAATAGCTTCTAGTGGACGAAATCCTCTACGTTGAAACTCAAGAATAATAAATGATCCGGCTGCAGTAATTAAAGCGGCAGGTAGCATCGGGATTCCAAATAGTAAGTAAAGCCCCAAAGCAGCTCCAATAAATTCCGCTAAATCTGTAGCCATAATAACTAGTTCACCTTGTATCCATAAGCCGATAGACACAGGCTTTGGAAAGTTTTCACGAGCTATTTCGGGTAAATTGTTTCCTGTAGCAATTCCTAATTTAGCTGATAAAGTTTGGATTAATACAGCCATTAAGTTAGAAGCGAGTATAACCCATAATAGTAAATATCCATATTGTGAACCAGCTGCGATATTTGTAGCAAAGTTGCCAGGATCAATATAAGCAACGGACGCGATAAAAGCGGGTCCTAAAAATGGTAACAGTCTTTTCCAGCCTTTTGTTTCTCCACTTAAAGCTAAGTGAGCTGATTGTACAGTTGTACTTTCAGAAGGGAGATGTTCATCTTTTGTTATATCTTTATTCATAGTAGTTTTCCCCTTTAAAATGTTAACTTGATGAAATTATTGTATTTATTCTTACTCATTATTTCAATACATTTAAATATATTATATGGTAATTTCATTTGAACACGAAAGTTTCCTTAATGCAAATTATATGCCTTTATGCAATGGATGGTGTGATAACGTAAAATGAATTGGGAGTTTATGGTGTGATGACGTGGGGAAACATAGTGAATTAAAGGGCTGTTTTTGAAATTTATGTGAACATAAAGCCGATAATACAGCATATTAATTGATGGAATTGCATTTGTATGATATATAATATATTGGGATTACAACATAACCATAGTGTTTTGGTGTGTAATCTTGTTTTTTATTTTTGTTAACTGATAGAAAATAGTATAAAGAAAAGAAAATGGGATTCATTTTCTTATTATATATGTTTTGATATGAACGTTAACTTATACATGATTTAAAAAATTAGATAGGTGGTAGAAATACATTGGCAACTACAAAACCATACAGAGTATTACTATATTACATGTACACAACAATTGAAAACCCAGAAGAATTCGCGGCAGAGCATTTAGCATTTTGTAATTCACTTGAATTAAAAGGAAGAATTCTTGTAGCAAAAGAAGGTATTAACGGAACTTGTTCTGGAACTGTAGAACAAACAGAGAAATACATGGAAGCAATGAACAATGATCCACGTTTCGATGGCATCGTATTTAAAATAGATGAAGCTGATGGTCATGCATTCAAGAAAATGCACGTGCGTCCTCGTCCAGAGTTAGTTACACTTCGTCTAGAAGATGACATTAACCCGCACGAAATAACTGGGAAGTATTTAGAGCCAAAAGATTTTTATGAAGCAATGAAACAAGAAGATACAGTTATCATTGATGCACGAAATGATTATGAATTTGATTTAGGTCACTTCAAAGGTGCGATTAAACCTGATATCGAATCCTTCCGTGAATTACCAGATTGGATTCGTGAAAACAAAGAAGTACTTGAAGGTAAAAAGATTTTAACTTATTGTACAGGCGGAATTCGTTGTGAGAAGTTTTCTGGTTGGTTAGTTCGTGAAGGCTATGAAGATGTAAGTCAGCTTCACGGCGGAATTGTAACGTACGGAAAAGACCCAGAAGTACAAGGTGAGCTTTGGGATGGACAATGTTACGTGTTCGATGAGCGTATCGCTGTACCAGTAAACCAAAAAGAACATGTTATCGTTGGTAAAGACCACTTTACAGGTGAACCTTGTGAGCGCTATGTAAACTGTTCAAATCCAGAATGTAATAAGAAAATTTTATGTTCTGAAGAAAACGAAGCGAAATATTTACGTGCATGTTCTAATGAATGTCGTGTAAGTCCACGTAACCGCTACGTAATACAACATGAATTAACGGAAGAGCAAGTAGCTGCTGCATTAGAGCAAATCGAAGCAGGGAAGTAAACTGAATTCTTATAGTAAAAGGGGTACTCCAAGTTTAATTTTGGAGCACCCTTTTTTTATTATACGGTTCTGTCATTTGTCGGTTTTTGTCGGTAAGTCGATATATCTTAAAAATCGCTGATATATTTCGAGTTGCGCCGATATAATCGGAAAATCGCTGATAAAAATTTCACTTACTGCAGCGCACCAAGAATTTGAAAATAACTTTCTTTAATTTTTATCTTCTTTCTCTTTAACGGCAGAAAGTACAGTTTGTTTTACCCAAGCTTTTCTTCGTTTATGCTGTAAACCCCATTGGTATAAACTTTGGGCTCCTAAAATAAGTGAAATGACAATGCCGCTAATCGCGATTAATAGAGCGAAAAATTCAAGAGGTGACGATATTTTGTTTGAATCGGTGTTTCTTAAAAGGTCAATCATAGTAAACCCTAACATTTGGCCCACTACAGAGTAGAGCGTTAAAATTAATAATAAGAGGCTATCTTTTTTAGAGGCGACATTTTCTTGATATTTAAACAAACTATCAAGATTTTGTTTCGCGTTCGAGTATAGAACCTCAATATTAAAAAGTTTTCTTAAGCGGAAGAAAATATCTTCACTTTGTGATTGGGATACTAATTCTAAAGAAAAATAATTAGCAGTGAACGAATTGATCGAATAAATTAATTTCTCTATTTCATTAGTATCTTGTTCAATGTTTAGCTCAGCATAGGCGTTTGCCATTTTTAATAAAACAATTTTATGGAATAGGTTTAATAATAAAGCGTAATAAAATTCCCCGTACATTTGACTAGCAAGTTTAGCGATTTCGCGTTCTCCTTCATTTGTTACACATGTAAAAATATGTTCTTCCATTATGAAATAACGATTTGGAGCCCATCTCTGGTAAGCGTGTTTTTTTAAATAGTCATGAATGTAAGGAAGGTTATTTGCACTCACATATGGCTTACCATCACTTGTTAATCCGGAAAGACTAGAAGTACGATAAACATCCACTTCATTAAGTTCCATACCTTCTTTTAGTGACAATAAAGTTTGGACGTACATTCTTTGGTCTTCGAAGAAAGGGAAGGTTTGAAAGTATGAACTTCTTAATCTCTTCTTTTCAAAGAAATCAGTTACGCCATGAAATAAATAACCAAAAATGAATTTTTCAACTTGGGAATACTTTTTTCCGTTACATTCAATACAAATAGTCTCATTTGTATCATTTTTAGTTTCAAGTACACGGAAGCGAGCAGCGAATTCGATTACTTCAGATAAAGTCATGTTTGGAGCAGTGTTTACTTCTGTTCGAATTGTTAAGAAGCCAAGTTCATAAGGACAAAGTGTTACATCAATAGAGTGTATCTTGAATGGGATTGAAATAAGGTTTGTTGTTAAATATCCAGTTAAGTTAAGGTCCTTTGAATAACGTTGCAAGCCCTTTTGATGCTCTGAGTGAGGAAAGAGAATTTTATTTGTAAATGAAAGATAGTATGCTTCCATATTTTGATGTGAAACTTTAAACTCCCCATAATATGTATTTTCATCATAGAGATGATCAAGCCGAAAAGGACGGAAATCGTTTTTTTGTAAGAAAGGGAACATATTTTGTTCATATCCAGCTTTAAACGAAAACGGGAATATAAATTGAAATATAGCTGTTGCTACATCTTTTTCCTCAATTGCTTGTATTGCCTCCATCTACATTGTTTCCTTTCCATATATGCTATAGAAACAACATGCCCAAATTTATTTGAAAATAACCACTGTTTTATACTCGATTGAGAGTGAAAATTCAGCTTATTTAGCAGAGGACATGTATAATGTTATGTATACTAAAAGTTATAAAATTGTATTTTGAAAAGGGGGATGCTGTATGCGGATTTTAGTATTAGGCGCTGGTGGAGTCGGAGGATTTTTTGGTGGCAGATTAGTCGAAAAGGGAGAAGATGTTACATTTCTTGTTCGTAGTAAACGGAAAAAACAATTAGAGGAAAGAGGACTTGTAATCCGAAGTGTTAACGGAGATTTTTCCTTTCAACCGAAATTAATAACGAAGGAAGAGAGAACTTCTCCATTTGATGTCATTTTATTTTCAACAAAAGCGTATCACTTAAACGAGGCAATTCAAGATTTGAAGCCGTTTGTTGGCGAAGGTACTGTAATCATTCCATTGTTAAATGGTATGGCTCATTTATCACTATTACAAAAAGAATTCGGCGAAGAAAAAGTACTTGGCGGTTTATGCTTTATCGAGACGACGTTAAACGATCAAGGAGAAATTGTACAAACTAGCGCTGCCAACAGACTTGTGTTTGGAGAAATTAAGTCTCAAAATTCAGAGAGAGTAAAGCATATTTCTAAAGCATTTGCAGGTACGAAATCTAGTTTTGTTTTAAGTGAAAATATTACGCAAGATATGTGGCATAAATATTTATTTATTACTGTAATGTCCGGTGTGACAACGTTAATGCGTGCACCAATTGGACCAATTCGTGAAAGTGAAGGCGGCCGTGATTTTATCCGTAATGTATTTGAGGAATCTGTACAAATTATGAAAGTATTAGGAGCTCCAATAAAGGTTAATATTGCCCAGGAACATATGAAAACAATTGATAAAATTTCGTATGATATGAAGTCATCGATGCAACGTGATATGGAGAAGGGTTCGTTTATTGAAGGGAAGCACTTGCAAGGATATTTACTGGATGTAGCAGAGCAATTTTCTATAGCGGCACCATTATTAGGCACTATATATCAAAATTTAAAGGTGTATGAAGAGATGACCTTTAACAGATCTGTAATAGAATTAGATGTATGAAAAAATAAAAAAGATAGCAATATATAAGTGTATTGCTATCTTTTTTATTTTTTTTGTTTGACAAATTATTTATTTCTTTTCGTTCTATCTGTCAAATTTATTTCCTGTTCACGTTTACCATATAACTGATTAATTTCATTTGCTACTGCATCTAAATATGAATCGGAAAAAATAGGCTTCTTTTCTTTAGACATAGGGGTCTCCTTTGCGGATTTTTTAGTATTCATTATGTATATTTCTCAGTGGATTATGCACAATCATTTTAATTTTTTTCTTATTAAAAATTTTTGTTTACTTTTTGAAAATAAAGGAGTATTATAATCCACAGTTTCAATTTTCTAAATCGCTGAAACCGCATGGTACGGGGGACCCGTTTTTACGGATTAGTACATAATCCGATGGGGTGAATCCTTAAAAAAGGTAGGGCTACTCATAGGCCCGAATCCGACAGCTAACCTCGTAAGCGTTATATTGAGAAGGAAGGTGGAGCTTGTGCGACAAAAAAAATAATGTCTACAAGTCTATTTCGCTATGGCTTGTAGACATTTTTTGTTTTCTGAGTAATAGTTTACTGGCTGCAACAAGCAGAAAAGTTCGTACAAAATTATTGGAGAGTGGACAGCATTGGTTTCATCTATTAAAAGATTTTTAATTGGAAGACCGTTAAAATCAACGGAGCTTGGAGAACAAAAGCTTAATAAAACGAAAGCTTTAGCTATTTTATCTTCTGACGCATTGTCATCAGTTGCTTACGGTCCAGAGCAAATTTTAATTGCTTTAGCAGGTGTTGGAGCGATCGCTTATTGGTATTCCATTCCGATCGCTGTTGGGGTATTAGTATTATTGACAGCCCTTATTTTATCTTATCGTCAAATTATTTTTGCTTATCCGCATGGCGGGGGAGCGTATGTTGTATCAAAAGAAAATTTAGGGATGAATCCAGGCTTAATTGCTGGAGGATCTTTATTAGTTGACTATATTTTAACTGTTGCGGTAAGTGTGTCCGCTGGTACAGATGCAATTACGTCTGCGTTTCCTAGCTTACATGCACACAACGTAATTATTGCGGTTATATTTGTTATATTAATTACGATATTAAATTTAAGGGGAGTAACGGAATCAGCTTCCGTTTTAGCATATCCTGTTTATTTATTCGTTTTAGCACTATTTATATTAATTGGTGTGGGCATATATAATATTTTAACTGGTCATGTTTCACCCACTTTACATGCGCCAATTGGTACACCAGTTGCAGGGATTAGTTTATTTTTATTACTAAGAGCATTTGCATCAGGTAGTTCTGCTTTAACAGGTGTTGAAGCAATTTCAAATGCAATTCCGAACTTTAAAGATCCTGCGCCAAACAATGCTGCAAAAACATTGCTTGCAATGGGTGCATTACTTGCTGTGTTATTTTCAGGAATTGTATTTTTAGCTTATTATTACGGAGTGACTCCGAGTAAAGAAGTAACAGTTGTTTCTCAAATTGCTGAACAAACATTTGGACGTAATTTCATGTACTATTTCATACAAGGTACAACAGCTTTAATATTAATTCTTGCTGCTAATACAGGTTATTCTGCATTTCCTTTATTAGCGGTTAACCTTGCAAAAGATAAATTCATACCGAGAATGTTTACGATTAGAGGAGACCGCCTAGGTTACTCAAACGGTATTATTATACTTGGAGTTGCTTCGATTATTTTAATTGTAGCTTTCCAAGGGCAAACAGAACATTTAATTCCACTATATGCAGTAGGTGTATTTATTCCATTTACACTTTCTCAAACAGGGATGGTATTAAAATGGCTTCGCGAAAAGCCTGAAGGATGGGCTTTAAGATTAACGGTTAATTTAATTGGTGCAGTTATTAGTTTTATCGTAATGAGCATGTTCTTTTTAACTAAATTTGCACAAGTTTGGTCGATTCTTATTTTCTTACCAGTTATTATCTTCTTATTCCATCGAATTAAGAAGCATTATGATGCAGTGGGTGATCAATTAAGTTTAAAAACTTGCGAGCCTCTTATTCCAATTGAGGGGAATGTAATTGTCGTTCCTGTAGCAGGTATGACGCATGTAGTAGAAAATTCATTGAACTATGCGAAATCGCTTTCGGCAGATCAAGTTATCGCAGTATATGTTGCTTTTGACAGAGAAGAGGAAAAGAAATTTGAGGAGAAATGGAAGAAGTGGCAACCTGAAGTAAGGCTTGTTACATTACATTCTCATTATAGAAGTATTATTCAGCCGCTAACGAAGTTTATCGATACAGTGCAATATAAGGCAAGTGAATCGAATTACCGTGTTACGGTCGTTATACCACAGTTCATTCCGAAAAAAGGTTGGCATAACATTCTTCATAATCAATCCAGTTTACTTATACGTGCGTATTTACTTTATAAAAGAAATGTTGTTATTACGACAGTTCCATATCATTTGAAAAAATAAGAAAATTTTTTAAGGATAGCTTCGCGAAAATAAAGCTATCCTTTTTGTGTATATGCTATGCATAATTGCATATGGGGTTAAAAATTATACTAATATAACTTCATTAGTTATTTGAAAGTAGTGTTTTCTGTTGTGATATGTAGATATTTCAATCGATAAAGTGAATCGGATTATATTTTGAAATAAGGACATGAAAGCTTGAAAATAAAGGGAATGAAAATACTTCTTTACGATATATAAACAGCTGTGTTTAAATGACCTTACAGTACAAAACTTATATGAAAACAAAATGAAATTTCATATTTACGTATGTTGTTTAGTTTAAAATGAATAATATTTTTATGTAATATATTCACTGTGTGAATGTGGGGATTTCGATGAAATAGAAAATTTATACAATATTATTCATACTAAACACATATGAAAAATATTGAAATGTTTTGTGACGATAAGTAAGTACTGTAGCAATACGAGAGAGGTGGTTCATACATAGATCACGTTGAGAACGTTCTCTATTTTAACCATCTCAAATTATGGGCAAGAAAATAGAATAATAAAATGCGATAGTAATAGTTGCTAATACATAGGAGGAGTTAAAGTGAAAAAGACTTTAATTACAGGGTTATTGGTTACAGCGGTATCTACGAGTTGCTTCATTCCTGTAAGCGCTTACGCTAAGGAGGGGCAAACGGAAGTGAAAACAGTATATGCGCAAAATGTAATTGCTCCAAATACATTATCCAATTCAATTAGAATGTTAGGATCACAATCACCGCTTATTCAAGCATACGGATTAATTATTTTGCAACAGCCAGACATTAAGGTAAATGCGATGAGTAGCTTAACGAATCATCAAAAGTTTGCAAAGGCGAATGTACGAGAGTGGATTGATGAATATAATCCGAAGCTAATTGACTTAAATCAAGAGATGATGAGATACAGCACTAGATTCAATAGTTATTATAGTAAGCTCTATGAACTAGCAGGAAATGTAAATGAAGATCAGCAAGCAAAAACAGATTTTATGAGTGCATATGGAAAATTACAATTGCAAGTACAGAGCATCCAAGAGAGTATGGAGCAAGATTTATTAGAGTTAAATCGATTTAAAACAGTATTAGACAAAGATAGTAACAACTTATCAATTAAAGCCGATGAAGCAATAAAAACACTGCAAGGATCAAGTGGAGATATTGTGAAATTAAGAGAAGATATTAAAAGAATTCAAGGGGAAATTCAAGCTGAACTAACTACTATTTTGAATAGACCTCAAGAAATCATTAAAGGTTCTATTAATATCGGTAAACAAGTATTTACAATCACAAATCAAACTGCACAAACGAAAACAATCGATTTTGTTTCTATCGGTACTTTAAGTAATGAAATTGTAAATGCTGCAGATAGTCAAACGAGAGAAGCAGCTTTTCGCATTCAGCAAAAGCAAAAAGAGTTATTGCCACTTATTCAAAAGTTATCACAAACTGAAGCAGAGGCGACTCAAATTACATTCGTTGAAGATCAAGTAAATAGCTTTACAGAATTAATTGATCGTCAAATTACAACTTTAGAAACGTTATTAACGGATTGGAAAGTTTTAAATAATAATATGATTCAAATTCAAACAAATGTTGAAGAAGGCACGTATACAGACAGTAGTTTACTTCAAAAACATTTTAATCAAATTAAAAAAGTAAGTGATGAAATGAATAAGCAAACAAATCAATTTGAAGATTACGTTACAAACGTTGAAGTACATTAAATAGAAAAATAATTAGCGATATAGGGAGAGAAGAAAAATGACAAAAAAACCATATAAAGTAATGGCTCTATCAGCACTTATGGCAGTATTTGCAGCAGGAAATATTATGCCGGCTCATACGTATGCAGCTGAAAGTACAGTGAAACAAGCTCCAGTTCATGCGGTAGCAAAAGCTTATAATGACTATGAAGAATATTCATTAGGACCAGAAGGCTTGAAAGATGCAATGGAAAGAACAGGTTCAAATGCTTTAGTAATGGATCTGTATGCTTTAACAATTATTAAACAAGGTAATGTTAACTTTGGAAATGTATCGACTGTTGATGCAGCTTTAAAAGGAAAAGTGATTCAGCACCAAGATACAGCTAGAGGAAATGCGAAGCAATGGTTAGATGTATTAAAGCCACAGCTTATTTCAACGAATCAAAACATCATTAACTACAATACTAAATTCCAAAACTATTATGATACTTTAGTTGCTGCGGTAGATGCAAAAGATAAAGCGACTCTTACGAAAGGCCTAACTAGATTATCAAGTAGTATTAATGAAAATAAAGCGCAAGTGGATCAGTTAGTAGAAGACTTGAAAAAATTCCGAAATAAAATGACGTCGGATACGCAAAACTTCAAGGGTGATGCAAATCAAATTACATCTATATTAGCTAGTCAAGATGCAGGAATTCCGCTTCTACAAAATCAAATTACAACGTACAATGAGGCAATTAGTAAATATAATGCAATTATTATCGGTTCATCTGTTGCGACAGCTCTAGGACCAATTGCAATTATTGGTGGTGCAGTAGTTATTGCTACGGGCGCAGGAACACCGCTAGGAGTCGCATTAATTGCAGGTGGTGCAGCAGCTGTAGGCGGTGGTACAGCTGGTATCGTATTAGCGAAGAAAGAACTTGACAATGCACAAGCTGAAATTCAAAAAATAACTGGACAAATTACAACTGCTCAATTAGAAGTAGCTGGGTTAACGAACATTAAAACACAAACTGAGTATTTAACAAATACGATTGATACTGCAATTACAGCGTTGCAAAACATTTCAAACCAATGGTATACAATGGGATCGAAATACAATTCTTTACTTCAAAATGTGGATTCAATTAGTCCAAACGATCTTGTTTTCATTAAAGAAGATTTAAACATTGCGAAAGATAGCTGGAAAAACATTAAAGACTATGCAGAAAAGATTTATGCTGAAGATATTAAAGTAGTAGACACGAAAAAAGCATAATTGAATACGAATCGTTAGAGCGTTAAGTGTTGATGAATGATTTGAAGCTCCTGTTCAGTTGTGAGCAGGAGCTTTTGATATCCTTATAAAGAGAATAGGTGAAAAATATGCAGAAACGATTTTATAAAAAATGTCTTTTAGCGGTAATGATTGCTGGGGTGGCAACGAGTAACGCATTTCCTTTACATCCTTTTGCAGCAGAACAAAATGTAAAGGTGCTACAAGAAAATGTGAAAAACTATTCTCTTGGACCAGCAGGATTCCAAGATGTAATGGCACAAACGACATCAAGTATATTTGCAATGGATTCATATGCAAAATTAATTCAAAATCAACAAGAGACGGATTTAAGTAAAATAAGTTCGATTAATAGTGAATTTAAAGGGAATATGATTCAGCATCAAAGAGATGCAAAAATTAATGCAGCATATTGGTTAAATAATATGAAGCCTCAAATTATGAAAACAGATCAAAATATTATAAATTACAATAATACTTTTCAATCGTATTATAATGACATGTTAATAGCGATTGATCAAAAGGATAGTGGAAAATTAAAAGCGGATTTAGAAAAGTTGTATGCGGATATTGTAAAGAATCAAAATGAGGTAGATGGATTATTAGGAAATTTGAAAGCTTTTCGCGATAGAATGGCGAAAGATACAAATAGTTTCAAAGAGGATACAAATCAGTTAACAGCGATATTGGCAAGTACGAATGCTGGTATTCCAGCTCTAGAGCAACAAATAAATACATATAACGATTCGATTAAAAAGAGTAATGATATGGTCATTGCTGGTGGCGTACTTTGCGTAGCTCTAATAACATGTCTTGCTGGCGGGCCGATGATTGCGGTTGCGAAAAAAGATATCGCAAATGCAGAAAGAGAAATCGCCAATTTAAAAGATAGAATTTCAGGAGCACAAGCAGAAGTCGTAATTTTGACTGATGTAAAAAATAAAACAACAAACATGACAGAAACAATTGATGCAGCAATTACAGCACTACAAAACATATCAAATCAATGGTATACAGTAGGTGCAAAGTATAATAATTTATTACAAAACGTAAAAGGAATTAGTCCGGAAGAGTTTACGTTTATAAAAGAAGATTTACATACAGCGAAAGATAGCTGGAAAGATGTAAAGGATTATACAGAAAAATTACATGAAGGTGTGGCAAAGTAAACAGTGGACTAGTTCTGCTGTTTATTTTTCATCCTGTTTTTTGTGAGAGTTGAGCTTGCAATTATATATAAGTTTGTCATGTGTTTTATCAATGTGGCTTTTGGGTAATAGTTAATCAAATTGATACGAATAACCTAAATAAATTTCTGATCAAGTCTTTTATATGTAATGTTTTAATGAAAAAAGCTATACTGTAAGCAAAACTAAAAATTGGAGAGGAAATACTACAACATGGAAAATTATCTATTATTTATCCTTACAGCAATGTTAATCATAATCATGCCTGGTCCTGGTTTTGCACTAGTTACAAAAAATACTATCTCGCATGGTAAAAATGGCGGGATAAAGACTGTTTTAGGAACGATATCTGGAATGATGATTCATACAATAATGGCTACGTTAGGACTTTCTGCTATCTTAATGAAATTTGCTATGTTATTTACATTTATAAAATATGCTGGGGCTGTTTATTTAATTTATTTAGCTGTAAAGTCAATTAAAAGTGCCTTACATAAAAAAGAAGATATGTCAGGTTCAGCAGAAATGGACTCTAAGGATATTGGGGCAATTAAAAGCTTTAGACAAGGATTTACTACGGCAATTTTAAATCCAAAAACCGCTGTATTTTTCCTTAGTTTTTTACCCCAATTTATTGTGAGTAATCAAAATCATTTCCTCCAATTTCTTTTATTAGGAGTCACATTTACGACTTTGACAGCAATATGGTATTTACTTTACATCTCACTCATACGTCAATTAAGAACTTTTTTAAGAAAAGAAAGAGTGAACCGTACAATAGAGGGTATTACAGGCGCCGTATTATTAGTATTTGGAGTTAGATTGTTTTTCCAAAAATAAATATGTAGATAAAACGAGAAATAAAAAAGTTGATTATTTCTCGTTTTATTCTTTAAAATCTGCAACAGAATCAGGATTTCCCCTCAAAGTATAAATTCCAAGAGGAACCGTTTTTTTATTTACTTATATACGTACAGCTGTACCACTGACAGCAACCATTAACATTCCATCACGAACAACTTCGTAATCTACGTCAATACCAACGATAGCGTTCGCACCTTTTTCTTTTGCAAGTTCTTTCATTTCGCCCATTGCAATATCACGAGCGTCTTTTAGTTTACTTTCATAAGCACCAACACGGCCACCGACAACATCACGAACGGAAGCGAATACATCGCGGACAATATTTGCACCCATAATAGCTTCACCATTTACAATATCAATATACTCAATAATCTCTTTACCTTGAATTCCAGAAGTTGTTGTTACAATCATGACTGACACTCTCCTAATATTTTATAATTTTTGATTAGCTTTCTTATGTCATAGAAAAAGTAGTTCTGGTGCCAAAAATGCTTGATAGAAACATAGAATATTTTTGGCATCAGAAACAAGTCTAGTTTCTTACAGAATGAAAGCAAGGCAATTGTTTAACATATGTATCGCTATAACATATGCAATGGATCTTTTAGAAATAAGATAAGCCGCAGTAAGTATCAACGATCCAGGTAAATAAATAGCAATATCCGCAAGTTGGTTCGTATGAAGAAGTGTAAAAATCATAATCGAAATGATAGATGCAATAGCAGTACCAATATGGTAAGAAAAACGATTTATTAATATGTGGCGAAACACAATTTCTTCAAGTGTTGGACCCAGAATACCAAATACAAGCAATGTAAATACAAGAGGTACCTCTGCACCCGTTTCAAGGAGCTGCTCTTGGTTCTCTGGTTGACCAGTTGCTAGAAAATGCATAACACATTGTTCCACAATTAACGTAAATAAAACTACCATAGGAATACTTACTATTTTCAAAATTGTCTTCTCTTTAAAATAAGTAAAACTTTCAATAATTTCTTTCCTAAAGCAAATGATTCCTACAATAGCAGGTACAGTAAAACCGATGGCACTAAGAACAAATTCTGATTCAACTAAATTGACATTAGCTAAAAGTGATATGCCAAATAGTATGTACAAGCCAATTTGAAATGGTACAAACAGTGTAAAGATTATTAGCATAATGATTTCTTTTTTATTCATTTTTATAAAGTTCACTGTATTGCCCCCATAATTAAATTACCTATAATTTTTGATTTTTCTTTCTGCATAACGCTCTCCTTCTAAATATATTTATATAAGATTATAAACCGGACGGTTCGGTCTGAATCGAAATCTAATGATACTACAAGTTTCTAGTTTTTTAAACCCTTTTTATAAAGTATTAACAAAATCAAAATGGAAAAAAGCAAATATATTTATATTTCAGTTGCTTTGTTACAATTTAATTCCAGTAATCATTAATGGTTAATCTTTTATAGAATGAAGTGAAAGTGGGAGTAGTTCAAACACTTTAGCTAAACAT